>WFTH01000081.1 GCA_015485595.1 Candidatus Microgenomates bacterium | reverse complement strand
CGTCAGATGTGTATAAGAGACAGTAATACGAGTGCTCAACAAGCCTGCATTAACTGTTTGGGACCAAATGGATCTGACGGTATCTGGACCGCTGTGGGCTGTATTAAAAGTGATCCAACCAAACTAATTCAAGCATTGATTCGTCTAGGTTTAGGAGCGGCGGGAGGGGTAGCACTGCTTTCACTTTTAGCTGGCGGGTTTATGTTTAGTGTGTCAGAGGGGGATCCTAAACGCGTCGGTCAGGCAAAAGAGATGATCGTTGCTTCTTTATCTGGACTTTTGTTTATTATCTTTTCTGTTACGTTGCTTCAGTTTGTGGGGTGGAATATACTTAAAATACCTGGGTTTGGAGGGTAGCATTAATTAAAATTAACAATTAAAAGTTAAAAATGAGAAAAATTACTCATATACTTATCATGACACTATCTTTCAACTTTCTTTTATTAGTTCTTATTTTTATCAGTGTCCCTCATGTAAAAGCACAAAATGTGCTCAATATGCATTGTGGTCAAGAAACAAATATCCAAGCATATGATGATGTTAGTTGCAGTTGTGAGTATGATGATCAAAAAACAAGCGGTCAATTCATTACTGATGATGAATACTGCTGTGGCTGGTACTATGATGGTAGTTGTCAAAGTCAGCCACTGGATAGAATTAACAACCCTATAGAGGGTCCGGACAATGAAACCTTTAATGCTCTAAACCCCTTATATATTGGCGGAGCAGATAATATTGCAGAAAAAAAAGAGTCAGAGTATGTGAGTGATTTATCTACCCCGGGAGGCATTGTCTCTCGGGTAATTAAGTTTCTTTTTCCTCTGGCAGGTCTAGTGCTGTTCGTCATGCTCGTTTGGGGTGGATTTGAGATCATGATGGGTTCAATTAGCAAAAAAGTCGATGCCGGCAAACAAAGAGTGACTGCCGCTATAGTCGGCTTTTTTATCCTGTTTGCCACCTACTGGATCTGGCAGATTATTCAAGTAGTCTTTGGTGTTAAAATACTGTAAGTTAAGTATTAAGCACCAATAACACAAATAACAAACAATAACCAAGTATCAAGTGTAAACAATACTAAATTGAAATAACGAATAACGAATACTTAAATGACTAAAAACAAATATCCAGTATCTGGTATCTAGTATCTTAAACACAATGTCAGCCAAACTTAAACGTATTTTACCACTTGCTTTATCCACTTTGATCATATTAATCACAAGCACTTCCGCTTTTGCTGTTACACCAACCACTGGTGTTTGCGATCCTGGCTCTGGTGTAGACCTCGGCACCTGTCTAAAACTGTCTAACGACACCCCCATAAAAGACGTCTACAGCCAACCAGCCTTCTTAGTTAACCTTATAGTTCGCAACCTAATGATCTTGGGTGGCATGATGGTATTGGTTCTTGCCATCATCGTCGGTTATAAGTACATAACTGGAGGAAAAAAGGCTTTGCAGGATGCTAATCAGATTGCCCTGTGGGGGCTTGTGGGCTTTTTAATCATGTTCGGTGCTTACTGGATCGTCCAAATCATTAAACTGATTACAGGAGCAGATATAATACTTTAAGTAATGATCAATCGATCAATGACCAAAATACAAACAAATATCAATGTGCAAACATTGCTAAATTGAAATAACGAATCACTAATGCTCAAATAACTAATGACTAACGTCTCGTAATTTTAAATCTTAAATTTTAAATCAAACATATGCCAACAGATCTAACTAAATCAATCGGCGCCATCTCTCCCCCACCGGGAGTGGATAAACAAATTCAAGCTTCTGGACTTAATCCCACTAAGAATGAAATCGCCATCTTCTGGTTTGTTTCTAACCTTATGAAGGTAGCCCTGGCGTTTCTAGGCATCTGGGTCTTGTTTAACTTTATCCTAGCAGGCTATATCTACATTACCGGTAAAGGAGATACCAAGTCTCATGAGTTAGTTAAGGCAAAAATTACCATGAGTGTCATCGGTCTAGCTCTAATTATCGGTGCATATGTAATTACCGCTGTTTTAAGCTATTTGCTTTGGGGAGACCCTGGATTTGTACTTAAACCAGAAATTTCTGGACCATAACACTATGTTGCACACTAATGTCATTCTCCTTAAGCGTAGTGGGTGGAGAATCCAAAAACAAAATTTTATAAATTATAAATGCTAAACTAAAAAGTGAAAAATCACAACCCAAAACTAGCAATCAATATGGTTAATGTAATTAAGACAACACTGTCAATAAGCTTGGTGATTATCAGTTTATTTTTGGGAGTTGGTTTTGCTAATCAATTTTTACAAACAAGCAAAATTCAAGTCCAAGCGACAGCATGTCCTCCAGGATATAGCTGTTACGGTGGCTGCACACGTGATGGCCAGTGCGTTAATAATAAAATATGTGAAAGTGCGGAAGTAGATGTTGGAGGAGTGAAAAAAAAGGTGATTCGACTTAGCAATAGAACGTGTGGGTCAGCTCTTATCGGCAAGGTTGAACCACCAAAGGGCGTTTTTGAATATAATGCCCGTGCAGGTGGTTCAAGCGGCATCAACATCGGCATCTTAGTTTTCGCCTCTAAACTTTTAAAACTGGTAAACATCGTGGCGGGACTTTTAATCTTTGTCAACTTTATCTCTGCAGGTTATGTCTATATCACCTCTGCCGGTAACACCGGTCTGTATGCAGAAATTAAAGACAAGCTAACCTTTAGCATTATTGGTATAATTATCATTGTAGCTGCTTATACCGGCGCTGCACTCTTTGGTTACATCTTTTTCGGTGATCCGGGAATCGTGCTTAATCCCGATCTTACTAAATACGGAGCGCTTGCTCCACCCACACCCTAACTTAATAAAAATGTGGTAAAATAAAACAAGTCTATGTTAGGAACACTACTCCTAGTCGTCCAGATAGCCCAGTTTGGTTCCGGCATTCAACCTCCTGCAGAAAAAAACATCTACGCCCCTCAGGAAGCAGTTACAGACGCTACTGGAGAAACAGCGCTAAATGCTATGACCACCATGATCTCAAATGTGATCGCTATTGGGACGGTAGCTGCGGGTATATTTTTTATCATCTATTTTCTTTTGGCTGCTTACGCTTGGCTTATGTCCGAAGGAGACTCTGGCAAGCTTCAAAAAGCTAGAAACCAGATGATCCACGCGGTTATCGGCCTAGCCTTAGTGGTTGGAGCTTACGCTATTATTGGACTGATCGGCAGCTTGGTCGGGCTTGATATTCTGAACCCAGCTAAAATCCTAAAAGAAGTTGCGCCTACCAACTAGTTTGAATTTGAAGCTATAAATCATGAAAAAAATTATTCAATCGCTTATTATTTTCGGTCTGAGCCTTGACATTAAAGTTACTCAAACCTTTGCGCTTGAATCTGTTACTAATCCGGCTATTAATTCTCTGGGTAATAACCCAAATAAAGCCAAAAGCGGGCAGCTGCTTCTAGAGCAGTTCGTGCGTTATTGGGGCAATGCGGTTGCAGTCGGTGGACTGCTTACGATTATGTACTTTCTTTGGGGTGCGTTTGAGTGGCTTATGTCCGAAGGAGACTCTGGCAAGCTTCAAAAAGCTAGAAATAAGATGATGCATGCAGCCATCGGTCTTTTAATCTTAGTCTCTGCTTTCATAATCATCGGCTTTGTCTCTCGCCTGCTCTTTGGCGATAACTTTGATATACTCAACCTAAACTTTATCTTTGCAAACAAGCAAACAAACTAAAAACCTTTAACTATGTTAAAAGTCTTGGCAACTATAAACAAAACTCTTGTAGGTAAAGCTTGGGCCATAACACTTGGGCCAGACAAGCCGATTCCAAGTCCACGTACTGGAGGGGGTGGACCACCTAATGGTGAGGCAAACTACACCGAGGGTAGTTTTAACATCGGTCAAGCTGGCAAGGGAGTTATTCCCCACGCTGGTACTGGTAACTACGAGGCTAACTTTTGGGACTGGGTCGGTCGGCTGATGGGTGTAGTTATGCCGATTGCCGCCTTGTTAGTCTTAGCCTACTTAATCTGGGGTGCGGTTGAGTGGATCACTTCTGAAGGAGACTCTGGCAAGCTTCAAAAAGCTAGAAACAAGATGATGCATGCGGTTATTGGCTTGATCATCTTGGCTTCGGTAACAGCTATCTTTGCTGCCCTACAACAGTTCTTGGGAGTTTGTCTTATAGGCATCGGTGGCGCTTGTAAATAAAACAAACCAATATGAAAAAACTTACTCGACTTACAACTATTTTTAGTCTAGGAAGCTTGGTTTTAAGCCAGGTTCAGCCTGTCTTTGCCCAAGCCATATCGCCTGGAGTAATAGAAAATCCTCCTGGATACGCCCCTGATCTTGGCAGTCTGGTTACTAGTTTAATCTCGGTAGTAATGGGAATTAGTGTTCTTTTGGTGTTTGCCTACCTGGTTTGGGGAGCAATAGAGTGGATTAGCGCTGGAGGTGACAGTGGCAAAGTGGAGAAAGCTAGAAACAAGATGATGCAGGCTGTAATCGGCTTACTGGCCTTAGCTGCAAGCTATGCTATCTTGCAGCTAGCACTTAAACTGCTTGGCTTGGGTAGTCTGAACAACAGCATTAAACTAATCAAACCAATAGGTAGCAGTTAATACCTGGTAGATTAAATCTTGACTTGATAAGTACAACATGCGTATAATGCCTAGTAATAGTTAGAGTTAAAAAAAAGGAGATAACTATGTCAAAAAAACTTGCCGCTTTGAGTGTTAGCGCGACTGCGTTTCTACTTACTTCCCCCATGGCTTTTGCGATAGAGGTAGGAGACATTAAAGGTAGTAAAGGTTTTGCCGCTAACATCGGAAGTATTATCTCGACTGTGCTTTCTTTCATCATGGCCATTGCTGCCTTGCTGGTCTTTATGTACCTAATCTGGGGCGGCATTCAGTGGATTACTTCTGGTGGAGATAAAGGTAAAACCGAGGAAGCCAGAAACAAAATTACCGCAGCTGTGATTGGTTTGATCGTCTTGGCAGCCAGCTATGCCATCCTTCAGATTGGTCTGAACGTGCTTGGTTTTGGCAGCATTAGCGAGACTTTCACTAATGTTAACCCGATCCAAGACACTCAAAATATTAGCTTGTAACTAGGCACTAAAAAATTAAAACAAAACCTCCGGTCAGTCGGGGGTTTTGTTTTTTTCTGGGCATTTTGGTATAATAAATTTATTATGAGAAAGAAAAAACTTGACCTTAGCCTAAGCCCTTTGATTTTTACACCCTTTATTACTTTTGCCCTACTTCTCTCAGCTGCTTACTTTAATCCTTCAGTTTTTGCCGCAGGTTCAAACGACGGTTTGGTAACTAAAAGTGACGGCACCACCTATCTTAGCACCGCCATTGGCGCAAGTTCTGCTGCAGACACAAGCAACCCGGATCTTGCTTTATTACCTCAAGGCTATGCCCACAACCTAACCACCTTGCTAACAGGTGTTTTAAGCTTGTTAATAGCTGTGGTCTCTTTACTAGTCTTTGTCTATCTAATCTGGGGCGGTATAGAGTGGATTACTTCTGGTGGTGATAAAGCTAAGACTGACCAGGCTAGAAGCAAGATTATCTCGGCCTTAGTTGGAGTAATTATTATCGCCGCTAGCTATGCTGTCCTACAAATTATGTTAAGATTTTTAGGGTTTGGCTCGCTCACCGAAGTGTTTAATAACATCGTGCCGATCAGTCCCTCAACAAGCAAACTCTAAAACAAACAATTTAGCTTATGCCCAAAAAGAAGTTAAAACTTAAACTAACAGTTTTTTGGAGCTTAGCTTTTCTTTATCTCATCGTTTTTCCTTTAAAAGTTTTCGCCCAAACGCAAGAGTGGTCTGGTGTTTGTGTAGGACCGGCCAGCGGTATCGCAAATGATGTAGCAACCATCCAAGGTCTTGAGTGCTTGATTGCAAACATCTTTACCGTCTTTATCACTCTTTTAGGACTGGCTGGATTTGTGATGTTTTTGGTGGCTGGGGTACGCTGGATGACCTCTGGTGGTAGTAGTAAAGGCATAGAAACAGCCAGAAACACCATGACGTTTGCGGTTGTGGGTTTAGTGGTAGCTTTGAGTGCTTTTATAGTCATTAACCTAATTGCCGACTTTACCGGAGTAAACATCATCCGTAAGTTTGTTATCCCCGGCCCCAATACTGAATGGAAGTAGGCTGCTTGTCTCTTTTGACTCACATCTTGCTTTTTTCAAGGTATAATAAGTTTTTAGATGAAAAATTCTTTGCTAGTTCCGCTAGTACTAATGACCCTATTTATTGGATCCTTAAGTTTATTAGGTGTTAAAAAAGTAGTTCTGGCTCAAAATCAAGATAGATTTGAAGTTTTTAAAAATGACCTTTTAGAACTGCTAAATCAACCTGGCGTGCAAGCTGCTTTGCTTTTTACACCCTTTGGGTCAAACCCTGATCAAAACTTTACCAAACATCGCTTGAGCGATAATCAGATCGAGACCCTTTGTGAAGGTAGTTGTAGTACTAAAAATATCGGTGCAAACTTTGGAACAATTTATAAAGGAGGACGCTACGATAAAGCTCGTCAACATCAAATGAACTGGAGTTTAGAAATCGCTAGAGCTGGTAGCGAACAAGCAATAATAGATGTGATTAATAATGAAGGTATTAACAATGTGATTATTAGGGTAGGAGTTGGAGGTAGCGCTCTCGGACTAGAAGACCCACAAGTTTATGCAACCTTTCTAAAGAGGATAAGTGATGGTATTGGAGGAAAAACATTTTATGCCATTGTAGGACCAAATGAACCTGACATAGAAAACTGGGCTCATCACTGTGGATCACCTTCCCCTGGAAAAGAAGAGTGGTACGACTGCGTCGGTTCCAAGCTAGCCAAATATATGAACACGGTGCTAAACAGTGGCTTACCTGACAACGTCAAACTTCTTTCCCCAGCTTTTAACTTCACTAGCTACACCTTTAATGATCAAGGAGAAAGCATTGCTCTTGCAATGAAGGAAAGCGGTGCTAGATTCGATAAACTCTATGCTATAGCAGGAAACATATATCCCAACGGACAAGCCATGGTTAAAACTTGGCAAGAACATGTAACACCAATTATTTCTCAACTAGGAAATAATCGGGTGATTATTACCGAAACAGGTCCTTGGGAAAAAATTAACAAAGACTCCGGTTACGATAAGTCCCGGTTTGATGATTACGACATAGACGAGACCAAGTTCTACCTTTACCCCATAAAAAGCCTTAAAACAAAAGATGTTAACGCCATCCGTTCCGAGCTAGTTAGCCAAGGCTACCAAGCCTACTGCGCCACTCCCAAGTACTACCTTAACCCCTCACTTGGCCCTCAAGACATTGTTAAAAAGTTTCTTGAGCTTAACGGTCCTATTACTATGCCGTTTAACTCCAAGTTTGTGCTTGACTTTACTGGCGCTCGCACCCCTATTTTTAGAGACACATCGGATAAACGTTTTCTTTTTGCCTCGATGGAGGAGTTTTTTGGGTTTCTGGATACCAAAGATCCAGACTCAGTCAGTCAAGCCGAGCTAAACTCTGGACCTATAAACTCGCTTTTAACTCGACCTCAAAGATGTAAGACCGCCATCAGGTTGTTGGTTCAGACTAAGATCTTTTGTGAGAAGCTAGAAAATCCAGATGTGTGCGCCCTTTATGATCAAAAAATACCAGACACGGAGTTCACCTACCGAACACTGCTTGGCACCGTAATGACAAACACCCCCAGGCTAGGCAACAAGATAGACGAACCATGTAACGACTGGTTAGCCAAGTATCCTAATGACGAAAAGATAAAAAAGATGGTTCAAGCACTTTACCTTACCCCCCTCTATCTAGATCGAGCTTACCGACTGGCCTTTTTGGTTATGTCTGTTAAGCAGGTGCCAAAAGAACCAAACAGGCTGTTTAACTTCTTCTTACCAAAGAACGAGCAAGCTAGTTGGGAGGAAACCTTGGCCATTGCTTTTAAGATTCCAGATCTGGGCACAAACGAGGTCTTGGATGAAGTAAACAAGCGCACCGACTATCTAAAAAAACTCATAAACAACCAAGTGTCTCCAAACCAGATAAGAGACAACTTTGAAGAAAGAATCGACCCCCTAAAGCTCACTCAAAAGAGCCTAACTGCTATAAACAAGCAACTTGAACAAGACGAAAAAAGGCAGGAGTTATCTCAAAGACTAAGGGATCTGGCTACACTAGCTCACAATCAGATTCCAGGAGAAGATGCTATCTACTGCGCTGGTGGCGGCACAGCTTGTGATCCCAAGCAAGCTCCTTTGGGTCGAGCTTTAATCGACATTATTAACGGTCAGTGGCGAGATGATGAGCTAAGAAAAGAGATGTTTTGCACTAACACAAGCTTTGAAGGTAGCTCTATCATTAGCGATAACGCAAACCTAAAGCTTAACGATGCAAATCAAGCAGCGTTTAAAGAAACCTTTGGTAAAGAGATTTTAAAGTTTTTGTTTAAACCGGATAGTCTAGAGGGAAACGAGACAGCCGAGGTAGAGATTAAATCAGAGTATGAGGTCAAACCAGATACCTATAAACAAGGAGGAGAAACCGAGGTTAAGTTTTACTTGGTCTACCCCGCCGGATATGAACTTAAAGAGGTCGAGGAGGCCCTAGCTGGAGCCTTTTTTACCACCGAAGAACTTAAGTCCCTAAACTACCGAGATCCTTATAAAAAATCTGGCTTCCCCATGCAAAGCACTCTGACTAACTTTACTCCAGGTAGTGAAGGTCGCTCCTTTGTAGCAGGTCAAGAAAAAACCGGCAAAAAAATATGTCTTCCAAACCCAGATGGGGGGCAAATCTGCGCAGACGAAGTTAAAAGCATCACTAAAAGCTTCACCGCCTCTATTAGCAAGCTCATAACCGACCCGATTCGCGTTATTGGCGGAGGGATAGGTTACTTTATGAGAGTGATCCAACTTAACCTAAACACACTCAAAGATGCTCCACGAGCCTACTTAGCTCAGTGTAAAACCACCGAAGAGTACCTTTTGGGTACTTGTAGTGGCGAAGACGTAGCCCCAAGATACATGAAAACCAACCCCTCTACCATTGTGGGAGCTTACTGCAGCGTCCAACAAGACACGGTTACAAACGAAACGATTAACTTTAAGATCTGTAAGGATTTGGGTAGTGATCACTGTCAAAAACCGGTAACCTCAAACGACAAATTTTACTTTTTAGACGAAAAATCCCCTTACAGACTAAAACTAGCCAGCATGGTGATCGATGGAGCCACTTTAATTACTACGGGTAGTCTAACACCGATGAACCCAGGTCAGTGGCAGAAATCACTTGGTCATGGTGGTAGGAATCGTAGCTGTGGCGGAAACGATAAATCTCATTTTGAGATTTGGTATATTCCCAACGATGTTACTGATCTAGAACTCTTGGACTTTAACTACTGGCGTAATAACGCTGCTAAACTTAAGTACCACCCCGACCCAGGTCAAACAGACGCAAAAGGCTACATGAACGTAGTACTTAATCTAAAGGTCAAGGCCGGACACTATGCCATTTTTGCTCCGGTGGATAGTGCTTGTATCTCCAGCAAAACCGTGATTGTTAGTCAAGATGGCATCGAAAAAGAAACAAGTACTAATTTGGTTGCCGTTGGCGAATCATCTTTAATTAAGTTTAGCATCGGCCCCACCAAAGAACAGTACTGTGCTAAGCTGACTCTTAACTCAAACATGCCGGGTGGATCAAGTGGAGCCAAACCAGGAGAAGAGGTTCTAACACAAGTTGGAAATGATCAAGTTATGTGCCAACTGGACAATTCTTACGATCTAGCCTTAAACAGTGCCTGTGGTGGTCTTTATGGAGATCAAGTTAAATCCGACTACGGCTGCAGCTCAAACCCCTCACTCATCCAGCAGTTTTTAACCAAAAACCCAGATAATCTACAGAAATATCTAGATATTACGGGCAGGCCCGGACTTAACCTAAACAACCTAAGTTCCAACATCTGCTGCCGAGCCATCTTCCCGAACATTCTAAAGGAGTTTTCAGCCAGCGACTGCCCCATTTAAAAATCACCTCTTAAACCCCCTTAAGCCTTAACCACCACCTCTTTCTTTTCTCTTTTTAAACTAGCAGTTGGCCTTGGTCTTTTTTTCTTTAACCAAACTCGTTTTGCTCCCAACTTCATGAGTCTGGCTACCGCATCAAACGTCTCGGCGGTAGCCAGTGGCGAAGTTAAACCCTTGGTCTCTGCCTCAATACCGTACAGTAAGTCGGTGGCTACATCTGGTGTGATCGGCCAAACCAAGCGAGTCAATAAGCGAAAAACATCCTCACTTAAAGCCGGAGCTTGGTTGTAGATCTTGATTGTGCCGTAATCTAACCCTTGAGTATGAAAGGCCACCAGCGGTATCTGTTTAAACTGCTCCTCATATCCAAAATAAAGCTTATCCAGATCCTCTAGCTTGCTAACCCCAAAAACATAGATGATGTCTGCCTCAAACCCGGTATAGGCAAACTCTACCGTTTTAGCCTCAAGCGGCTTATGGCCTTTCTTAGGCTTGATAGTTAGGTAAAACTTTTTTGTCTCCTGGCCTATGTGGTAACTAATCTTGTCAACCGCTTCTTCGTGGTAGTCAAAACTAATGGTTAGGTTCTGCTTGCCCAGATCTGTCTCGGTTGCCTTTAACCCATTAAGACGCTTATTGGTTGGCTTTTTTAGCGCTGCCAAGCTCACATCCACTCCCCTCTCTTTCAAAGCTAGATACCAGCCACTAGCTGCTGCCAAGATGCTGTCTTTGGCGCTGACATCATAAAGCACTAGGTGGTTTGAAGCGGTCTCACTTAAGTTCTTTAGTTGAGATAGCTGGGAGTCATCTAGCATACTTTAACAAGCTCCTTTAACTAAACTAAAAGTTAGTAGCCTTTGCGGGCAGGGAAAAATATAACAAACTCATACTAAAACAGTAAAAAAAGACTGTCAATGATGAAATGATTTCTGCTATAATAATCTAGATGAAGTTTTTAAGAAAGTTCTACTGGCAGATCTTGGCAGTTTTTATTTTCAGTTTCTTTTTTACCCCCTCTTTAATTAAGCCTCAGAAAGTCTTAGCCCAAGATACCCCAGAAGATACTTTAAAAATTGAGTCAGATACCCCTCGCTCCACTTACTACTTAGCTCAAGACCTAATCGATAACTATATGTCGGTTATCGATCCAGAAAACGGTGGTTGCGACACTCCCTCGCTTGAGTGTCTGGTGCACAACATCTACCAGTTTGTGATGATCGAGACCTACTACCAAACCACTGGCAGCACCCAAACAGGTTTTGACAACACCTCACCCACTAGCAAATTACCAACTCAATCTAAAGTGGCTTATCAGGGTGCTATCGGCGGACTTTTCTCCTTAATTGATGCTATGTACGCTCACCCGATCGCCAGTAGCCGCACCTATGTAGCCGACGTGGCTCAAACACTTAATCTGGCTCCCCCAGTTTACGCTCAAGGGCTGGGTTTTTCCTCGCTTAACCCAATACTAAATGTCTGGAAAACCTTCCGGAATATCGCTTATCTTTTCTTTGTAGTTATCTTTATCGTCATTGGTTTTATGATTATGTTCCGGGCCAAAGTTGGTCAAGCCGCGGTTACCGCCCAGCAAGCTATTCCAAACGTAATTATCGCGTTAATACTGGTTACCTTTTCTTATGCAATTGCCGGCTTTATTATTGACTTGATGTATCTTTCCATGGTCTTAATTCAAGGTTTGTTTCAGCCTGATTTTGGCGGCAGAAGCGCCATCTCGATGAACTTTATCGATCTAGTCAAGTACATGTTTACCGCCACTACCGGCTGGGGGTCTGGCGGTGGTTTAGTGGGTAATGGAGGTACAATCGTCTCTGAGCTACTTAAAAACGCAGAGGTGTCTGGTTGGGTAAACAGCTTTTTTGGCTTTATAGGTGGTTTAACTTTAACCGTAGTGATCGCTATTGCTATCCTGATCGCGGCTTTTAAACTGTTTTTTGAGCTTTTAAGAGCTTACGCTACGGCGGTAGTTCATATTGTGTTAGCTCCACTAGAACTGATGATCGGAGCTATTCCCGGCCAGAACGTCTTTGTTAAGTGGTTTAAAGCGGTGGTCGGCAATCTCTTACCGTTTCCCACGGTCTTGTTTGTAATTACCCTTTATGGACAGTTTACCAGTAACACGCTTAAGTCTCAGCAAGGGGGGTTTATGCCTCCTTTTATGTGGGGTAGCGGCCAAGGTACCGTGATTGCTTATGTGATGGGTCTGGCTTTAATGTTGGCTTTGCCAGAGATCGTTAAACACGTCCGCGAAGGTGTAGGTGGCAAGGGTGGTATTGGGGAGATGATTGCTAGTGCTTTTGCAGTAAGGGCACTGCAAGGTACGCCCATTGCTACAAAAGCTGTGGGGGGTGCCACTTTAGCCGCAGCTTCTTTGCCTGTAAGCATGTTTAGAGCCTGGAAGGCTACCGGAAAGGACGTAAACCCAATAAACAGATTAATACTAGCCTCTAGGTATACAGCAGCTCAAACAGCATCTGCGGCATCTAGGGGAGCTAGGCTGGGCGGAAGTTTAGCTTCAAGCATAGGAGGAAAGACTCCTAGCAGTCTTGGTTGGTTGGAAAAAGCAGTAGATGGAACATATAGCTACTACACCCCAGAGTCAATCGAAAAACGCACTAGAAGTGGAGGACGCAAGTTTAGTTTGAAAAATATACTTAATTTTGATGCTGAAAATTTTGATGCAAAAATTAACGCAGCCAAGGCTACTGCCAAAAGAAGAGAAGAAGCGTTAAAGAAACGTGCTGCAGAAGGCTCCAAACTTTAGAAAAAAACTTAAATAAAATAACGAAAACTAATCATCGCCCTTTTTAACTGGCACCCAACCCCCACTAAAGTCGATTGGCTCGGTAGGGGGTGAAGTTAGAAATGAATTTTTAGCCCTTATTCTTGCCAAAAGCCCCCTTGGATTACCTAAATATCTACCTGGATCAAGCTTGAGTAAGTATGCCTGACGGTTTTGATTAACAGCATTCTCATTTGTTAAATCGTAATGCTTTCTAAATAACTTTAGATTAGTATTCAACCATCTCTCTATATCATCAACGTATGGCTTTAAAGAGCTGTTAGATTCCCAATACTCTTTTAGGTTGGCAACAATTATTCTAAGAGTCTCATCATGTTTGGAATCCATATAATTTTTTGGAGCGGGAATTGCACAGAGAGCATTAAGAATAACAAACTTAAATGAGGCAATAATTAGTTCATGAACATAGTCAAACTCTCTCTTTTCTCCAGGCATGCCAATAAATGAGTTAATTAAGGATATGTTTGTTGCTAGTGGTTTAAATAAAGAGTCTTGAATTCTTTTTGCACGCTGGAGTGATTCTTTCTCTTCCTCAAATATTTTTTTAGTCAAAAAAGGAGATTTAACTACCAACTCTAACATTTTAGTCATGTTATCTCTTGCTTGTATATATTCGCTTGCATTTTTCTCCTTGCCAATTTCTTGATTAAACAGCCTATCTAGTGTGGGGAAAAGTTCAAACCAATGTTTTTGTTTGAATCTAGGAATCTCAACCTTATTCTTTTCTAATTGAGGGTAAAGATACGTTAGGTAGTTGCCTAGATCCAAAAATTTAATAACTATATTCCGGTTCTGTGTATTACTCCATGCTCGAGGATTGTATCTTTCATTTGTTCCTGCAGGTCTCCCTTTTGCCATAAATTCAGAATTAACAGGATCAATCAAAAAGAAAATGCCAGCGTCAAATGAATCTTGTCTATGTTTCCCAACTCTGTATAACGCGTTAGCAAGTAATCTGGGCGCTGCGTTTGAACCGTTATCTCCGTCCTGGTATTTTGGAGCTCCTTTATTATAACCAAGGTGAAACATTCCTGCGTCAGATCCAATATCGTCCCTAGATGCTTTCCATATAGCAATCTGCTTAATTACCTTCCTAGCTTCTGGTGGAAATTTATTCAGCTCTGACTGAATTCCTAAGCTAACTACATTTCCATCCCTTAAAGTTATCTCATTTAACCCAGACACAACCTCTATCAATTCCGGCACTGTTTTACCATCCGTGAAGTCGGTGTTCCTAGAAAAAGCAGAGGTTCTGCTCTGCCCATCTCTTGAGTTGGGATCATAGTCTTTTTTTAACTCTTGAAACATTGCATAGACCATCTTTTGAACAAGTCCCATGTTGGGTGAAAACTTTTCTGGATCAGTATCTGTGCTTTTAACCAGTTCGAGTTGGTTAAACCCGTGAGACGCAGCCAACGCTCCTTGAGTTTCAGCAGCTCTTAACAACTTGTTTTGCTTTGCTGTCAACTCATCTATGTTTATAGATTCATGATAAAAAAGTTGATAAAGGATTAATTCTTTAGCAGAAAGAACCAACGCCCTAAACTCTTGCCAAAGACGCTCAGACTCCGCCTCTGTTAGAGGTGGAGATAGGGATAGCCCATGACCTACAAACTTTTGTTTAATCTTTTCCAAAGAAAATTCAATGGCCTCATCCCAAACTTGCCTACCAACCTCCCCTCCTTCAGTTGGGCTGGGTGAAAATGCTCCTTTTAGTAATTCTAAGGTTGTTTTTGAGAAGTATTTTCTTACAACTATCTCATCTGCTGAGCCTATAGGTTCATAAATTCCCTGCCCAAGAAACGCATTTTCTATTTTTTTTCTTAAAGAACTTAATTTTTGCCTTATTTCTAGTGTTTCTTGAAAGCTGATTTCTCCTTTCTGAAAACTAGTTGTAACTGAGCTACTTAAATCACCAATTGATTCACCTGCAACATCGGGTGAAAGCGATCCTTTAGCAACTTTTGCTTCGAGTTGCGTTATGAAGTTAATAAAATCTTTTTCGGTAGGCATATAGGTTGCATTATATACCAAAAAAGCAAACAAGTTAAAATTAGTTTGTACCACTCTTCCCCAAAAACTATCTAAACCCTTTATAATAACCCTGTGGACATAAAGATAAAGACAAAGACCGGCTCAGTTAGTCAAAACAAAGATCAAACACAGGTATCGGGCGTGTCTCAAGCGCCGTTTATTCACCCTCCCCCATTAGGCCAATCAACTAACCAAGACAGAAGTGGTGGTAGCACCTCGCCCGGGCCGCATTGGCGGCGACTAGATTACATCAAACAGCTTAGGCCAGAACTTAAGCTAGATGAGGTTCAGGAGATCCTGTATGAACTGGCAAGTCTAATTAGAAACCAACGCCGGTGGGAAGGTAAAGAAGAGGTGGCTCTCCCTCTGCTTGGCTACCCTGGCCAGACAACCACCTTAAAAACCATCGAACCAGAGGAGATCACCCTTG
>WFTH01000080.1 GCA_015485595.1 Candidatus Microgenomates bacterium | reverse complement strand
GATTAAAAGTGATGTTTAAATGTTTTTCTAAAACTTGAATAAATTTTTTAAAATTTAAGTATTTTTTAGGTCCAAAAAGAGCATACTGCGCTGCGTATAGGTTAGTTCCATCAACAAATAAAATTGTTTTAGATTTAGTTCTTTTTTCTTTCATGCTGGCTATCTTAACCCCCAACTATTGCAAAAAGCGTTACGTTTCTTAATTAAAAATGAGAAGGGAGTTTAAGATTTAAATCTTTTCATGTTATATTTAATATGCTTAACCTTATAAAGTTCTAGAAAGGAGGTTTTATAGATTAAAGTTTAAACGAGCGCGTGGTCCCAACCAGAAACCAATTCCGGTCGGGAAGACGAGGAGGCAGGATGCCCACCTTAAACGGCGGGGCGATCGGACCTAGTGGCCTTAAACTTTAAGGTTGCTAGAGTATCTGCGGAGACCTGCTGGACCTAGCCGATGAGTCCAATCAAGGTTAAGAATCAAACCTTAGTCGTAAGATTAAGCTTAAAGTTCTTAACTACTCGGTTTAAGTTTCACCAGTAATCTATCTAGCCAAACACCTATTTTTTAGGTGCTTTGTAAGCAAAAGGAGACTTTTTATGTGTGGCATCTACGTCTATAGCGGTAAAAACCAAGCTACCGATCAGGTTCTAGCCGGCTTAAGTCGGCTGCTTTATCGTGGCTATGACTCTTGGGGAGTCGCTTGGTTAAGTGATGGTCAGTTAAAACTTAAAAAACAGGTTGGGGCGCTTAAGGTCAAGCAAGTTAAACTTAGCAAAAGTTATAACTCAACAACTGCGCTTGGCCATACCCGTTGGGCCACTCACGGAGCGGTTCGGGTTAAAAACGCTCATCCTCACTTAAGTTCAAAGAATGGGTTTGCTTTAGTCCAAAACGGCATCGTGGAAAACTTTCATGAGTTAAAAAAATCACTTATAGATCAAGGTTATAAGTTTATCTCAGACACCGATACCGAGGTGATTGTTAAGCTAATAGAAAGAGAAAGAGGGCAGGGTCTTAGCTGGCTTGAGAGTTTAAGAAAGGTCTATGAGTTAATTCATGGACGAAACACTATCGCTTTATTAACCAATCAAGGTGAGATCTGGGCGGTGCGTTATGGCTCGCCTCTAGTGGTGGCCAAGAGCAACCAGGCTTTCTGGCTTTCTTCTGATGTGGTTAGTTTACCCAAAGAAGCTAAAAAGATAGCCTTTGTAGATAATCTTAAGGTGGTCAACCTAGATGAAAAGGGCAACCTAAGCCTGTTTGATCTTAAAACCAAAAAGAAGCTTAAGCCTCGCTGGCAGACTCACAACCTAGACTACACCGACGAAGGCAAACAAGGTTACAAGCACTACATGTTAAAAGAACTAAACCAGTCACCTTTGGTTATCAAACAACTTGTTAAGCTGGCAAAAGAAGCTAAGTTTAAACAAGCCGTTAAGTTAGTCAAACAAGTCAGACAAGTGTTTGTGGTTGGCTCAGGCTCAGCCGGAGTGGCGGCCGGCCAGATCGCCTACTACTTGCGCACCATCGCTCAGGTACCAGCTGTCAGTCTAATCGGAGCTGATGCGGAGAGCTACCTAAGCTTAATGGATCAAGAAACGCTGGTGATTGCCCCGAGTCAGTCTGGCGAAACAGCCGATGTCCTGGAGGTCTTAGAAGCAGCTTTAGCACGGAAAGCTAAGCTTTTAACCTATGTAAACATGCCTGACTCGATGATGACTCGCTTGGCGGATGTGAGCCTTTTGGCTCAAGCCGGTCCAGAAATCTGTGTCATGTCGACCAAGGTGGTTTTGTCCCAGATGGCCTTTGGTTATCTCCTGGCTCAAGCGGTAGTGAAAAAAACCAAAGAGGCTACAAATGAGCTTAACCGTTTGGCCACCAACCTAGAGGAGATGCTGGCTAGCTTGGACTATCACCGTCAGCTTAAAAACTGGGCAAAAGCTTTAAGCAAAGAAAAAGACATCTACCTTTTGGGCAAGGGAAGTGGCTTTAATGTGGTGGCAGAGGGCATGATCAAGCTGATTGAAGGCAGCTACCTCCACGCTCATGCTTTGCCAGCTGGCGACCTAAAACACTACGTTATTACCATTGTTGAGTCAGGCACACCGATTATCGGCCTCGTCCAAGATGAAACCGTTTTAAAAGACATGACTTCGGCTCTAACCGAGGTCAAGGCTAGGGGCGCTAAGACCTATGCCTTAAGTTATACCCAGCAAACGCCTGTTGATGAGATCTTAGTCTTACCAAAGAGTAAGCTGGTTGAGCTTGAGGCCTTAACCACCCTGCAGTTTCTAGGCTACTACACGGCAAAGGAACTAGGAAACAACATCGATAAACCCAGACATATTGCCAAGAGCGTGACGGTGAAGTAGGACAAAAAGACATTTATCTAGTTGACTTTTAGGGGATCTGTGGTTAAATGAGGACCAAGTTAACTTCTCCCGGTTGGTTATTGACCAATCGGGATGATTTTTTATCTACGCTTAATCTTATCTCTAAGTTTTTCAAAAGGTATGTACTTATCAGCCGAACTAATCAGCTCTTTTGAAATATGTCTCTAGAAGAAATTACCCAAACTACTTTAGCAAATTTTTTGACTTTCTTGACTAAGTAAGCAAAGTCAGAATCTCCAGAAACGAGTATTAGTCTATCAAACTTCGATAAGTTTAAAATCACATCTATAGCAAGCTCTACATCTACATTTGCCTTATCTATTTTAATTTTGCCTGATTTAATAACTTTAATTGGCTTCTTTTTTAAGATATAACCAAAACCTTCAAGCAATCTTAAAAAATTGGCCTGTTTCTTAT
>WFTH01000079.1 GCA_015485595.1 Candidatus Microgenomates bacterium | reverse complement strand
AACCTAGCTTTGATTATAGCATAAAAAACCACCTAGTCCTCTAAGGCAACTTGAACATAGCGAATCTTTTCCGTGGTCTTTCCTTTCTGATCGGTGGCGGTAACAATAATAGCTGCCAGACCCTCAACCGGAAACTTTACCTCCGTCTCGAAACTGCCATCGGGGTTAAGCGCTACCGGTTGATCGTTTACCTTAAGCTTCACACTTGGTTCGGTGGTGCCTCTTACCACCACACGCTTGTTTACCGGCTGTCTATCCTCTGGCGAGTAGATGATTAAAGTTGGTGGTTTCTGACTTAAGTGCCACTGAAAAGTGGCGTATGCTAAGGCGCTTAAGACCACCAGCAAGGTTGCTGCTCCCCAACCATTAAGCAGTCGGCGGATAAAAAACCGTTTCCGCAAGCGAGAAGTAGGGGTAAAAGAAGCTTGATTCAAAGCCTTTTTTTCTGGATAGTCACGACGAAAAACAGCCAGCACCGGCTTGGGATCAAACTCAAAAAACTGAGCATAGGTCTTAATATAACCTTTAATAAAGGCTTGATCTGGCAACTTAGACCACTGGTTTGCCTCCAAGGCTTTAAGATAGTCTTGGTTAATGTAGGTTAGTCTCGAAAAACTTGCCAGACTAATCTTTTTTGCTTGACGTTTAGCCTTTAAGATCTCTCCTACGCTATAACTAGTCATAACTTGGATACTCTTTGCTTAACCAAGCGAGCTACTCGAGCTCCATCGGCCCGACCGGCCACTTGTTTCATAACTAGACCAATAACCTGACCCGGGTTTTTAACCTCACCCATCTCAGCTAACACCTGATCAACTACCGCCTCAAGCTCTTGATCACTTAGCTGCTTAGGTAGGTACTCTTTTAAGATCTCTACCTTGGCCGCCTCCGCCTGAACCAGATCGTCTCGCCCTCCAGCTTTAAACTGCTCGATAGCGTCGTTTATCTGCTTTATCTGCTTGGCCACGATTTTTTGAGCTTCTTCATCGGCAAGCTCTGCACCCTTGTCGATCTCGGCGTTCTTAATGGCCGAGAGCAAGAAACGAATCACCCCCAGCCTTTCCTTGTCGCCTGCCTTCATGGCTGCTTTCATGTCTTGGGTTAGTCTTTGGGTAAAAAGCATGCTTATCCTTTCCTTAAAATCTTTTAAAGGTTTAAACTTGAGTTTACCACGCCCTTTCTAACTTAAACAGATGAGGTTTGGTCTCTTTTGTTTAAAAAAACTTAGTGATATACTGATTTCTAACTTAATTCAAAACTTGATATAGAAGTCATGTTAGTCAAAAACTCAATCGGATCAAGTAAAAACCCAGTAATCATCTTTGTTGTTACCGCTGTAGCTATTGTTTTTGGTCTGTTTATCTATATCTTTACGCACGGTACCGCCGCACCCTACCTAGGACCTATCGGCGGTTAAGATTAAGCTTTTAAACTTCTAAAGTAGTCTAAAGCGAAGTAGCTTATCCTTCCACTTATCAGCATAGTCGATGCCAACTCTGGGCAGTTTTTCAAAGCTTGGTGCGGGCTTGTTAAGGTCAATCTCAAGCCACAGACCACTCACAGGTGAGGCTAACTGACCGTTTAGGTCTTTATTAATCATTAAGGCGCGCGTGAGTTTGCCTGGGCCATCTAGGTTTTTAAGTGCCTTTTGACTCACACTGCCGGCGTTAGAACTGCTGACCCGATCTACATCGACCGAGGTTTGCTCCCAACTTACAAACTTAAGCCCGCGAAACAAGACCGCATGAGGATCATCTTTGGGTGAGGTAACCAAGTTTAGCATCCAGTACATGCCATAGATCAAGTAAACATACCAAAAACCAGCTGGACCAAACATGACCACGTTACGTGGTGTTTTACCTCTGTGAGCGTGGCAAGCTTTATCTTCTTGACCGACATAGGCCTCGACCTCGCTAATTAAAAACCGACCAACCTGACCATCAGGAAACCGACGTAGCAAGTGTTGACCTAAAAGCTTTGGCGCCACCACATCGGCCGGTTGGTTAAAAAGATCGTAAACTTCTTTTGAAAACGATGTTTTAAGCATGTCGTTCATGATGGTTGCTATTTTACTAAACTTAGATATTAACGACTACTTTGGTTTACGATGCTGCAGTCATTAGTAGTAGTTGAGTGTTAAAATGCAGTTATATGAAGAAAGCTAAAACTCCACCACTAGTTATTTACCAAGCTAAAAACGGCGCTATTGAGTTGAAAGGTGATGTGAGCCACCAGACTATCTGGGCTACTCAAGCGCAGATCGCTCAGATTTTTGAAAAAGATCAATCGGTGATTTCCCGTCATATACGCAATATATTCAAAAGCGGCGAAGTTGACCAAAAAAGCAATGTGCAAAAAATGCATATTGCAAATTCAGATAAGCCGGTATCATTTTACTCTCTAGACATTATTCTAGCTGTGGGTTACCGCACCAACTCCGCTCGGGCTATCATGTTTCGCCGCTGGGCCACTAAAACTTTAAGGCAGTACTTGCTTGATGGTTATGTGGTGAATAAAAAACAGATAAAAAGAAACTACAGCAAGTTTATCCAAGCTCTCTCTGACATTAAAGCCGTACTACCGGCAAACTCTGAAGTTAGGACCCGATCTGTTTTAGAACTGGTTCAAACATTTGCTAATACCTGGTTGTCTCTTGAGGCTTACGATGAGGATAAACTACCAACTACTGGTAAAAACCAAAAACAAGTAATAATCGAAGCTGTTGAGCTTAGATCGGCCTTGGATCAACTTAAAAATAAGTTAGTAGCTCAAAAACAAGCTGCTGATATCTTTGCCAAAGAGAGGGAGAAAGGTTCTCTAGAGACAATTGTAGCCAGTGTGTTTCAGTCTGCTTTTGGCCAAGATGCTTACCCTAGTTTAGAAGAAAAGGCAGCTCACTTACTTTATTTTATGGTTAAGAACCACCCATTTGTAGATGGCAACAAGCGGAGTGGTGCCTTTGCTTTTGTTTGGTTTTTACAACGTGTGGGACTATTAAAAGCCAGTTTAACTCCAGAGGCACTGACCACCCTAACCTTGTTGGTGGCAGAAAGCAAACCAAAAGATAAAGAAAAAATTATTGGGCTAATGCTTTTGCTTTTTTAAGAAAAAATGAAACCAACTACCTTACCCCGCCAGTTTACACCTTACGAAAAAAACCAGCTAAGAAGGCATGGTGTCGCTGAGGAGGTGGCAAGACGGTATGGCCAGATGCCGGTAGAGTACATTACCGGCCATGTGGAGTTTTGTGGACTTGATTTTTTAATTGATCAAAGAGCCCTAATTCCTCGAGTAGAGACGGAGGAACTGATTGAGGAAGCACTCTCTGAGTTTGCGAAGCAGACAAACGTCAGCCGAACAATTAAAATTCTAGAGGTCGGTACCGGCTCTGGAGCAGTCGCTATCAGCCTAGCCCACCAACTTGAAAAAACCAACCAAGACTACCACATCACCGCTACCGACATCGATAAAAAAGCCCTTGAGCTGACCCAAAAAAACCTCAAACACATCTCCAAAAAATCTAAAATCTCTAATCTAAAATCTAAAATTAATCTTGTTCACTCCGATCTTTTTGACAACGTGTCAAAAGAGAAGTTTAACATCATGATCGCCAACCTACCCTACATTCCCACAGTCAGGATAAAGGTGCTTGAAGCTTCAGTCAAAGACTATGAACCCCATATAGCTCTTGATGGTGGTGAGGACGGACTAGAACTAATCAGCAAGTTTCTTAACCAAGCTAGTCAATACTTAAGTGATGATGGAGTGATCTTGCTGGAGATCGACTATACCCACCCAGAGATACTTCGCCAACGATTCAACCACCACTATCACATAAAAACCTGGATCAGTAAGATTAGTCGTTGCACCTTTGCCAGGCTAACACCTAAAAAACTTTAATCCAGATCAAAACCAGGCTCTACATGCTTGATCCGCTTGCTCAAAAAGTGCATCCCCATAACTAGCACCACACCGACAAATATTAAGCTAAAGGCTAAAGCGACCTGCTCGTTAGGCAAGATGTTCTTAAACGCTACCGGTATGACTTGGCCGTGCGAGTCAACCACCGTCTGGGTCACCTCTTTCCAGGGCCAGACTTTTCGCAGTGACCCAAGCAAAAACCCGGCCAAGACCGCCATCATGCCATCATGATAGTTTTTGAACAAGAAGTTTAGTAGCTTAGAAAAAAGCGCCAAGCCTACCACCGCTCCGACCATAAACACCCCTAGAACCAAAAGGTTGCGGTCGTTTACCGCCCCCAAAAGCTGACCATACTTCCCCATGATAATTAGCATAAAAGATCCCGATATACCAGGTAAAATCATCGCAACAATAGCAATAGCGCCACTTATAAAAAAGTTAATCAAGGTTGGCGCAGTCTCCAGTGGCACTAACCCCACTAAAAAATAAGCCCCAATCGCGCTTAAAACCGCCAAAAATAGATAAAGAGCTTGCCAACTTTTAACCTTGGCCCCAACCAAAAAGACCGAGGCAAAAACCAAGCCAAAGAAAAATGACCAGATGCCCACAGGCTGAGTCTTTAAAAGATGCTCGATTAGACCACTTAAGCTGATAATGGCCGTTAGCATACCGACAAACAAAGGAAGTAAAAACAGCCACGGCACACTCAAAAAAGCCTCTTTAAGCTTAAACCTAAGTGCCAACTTAAGCGTGTCATGAGTTACCAGTTTAATACTGGTAATAAGTTTTTCATAAATACCTAAGATTAAGGCGATTGTACCACCAGAAACTCCCGGCACTAGATCGGCCGAGCCCATAGCAAACCCGCTAAAAAAATAACGAGTGATAGTGAGTAAAGTTTGGCTTAAGGTTTTCTTTGACATAGGATTTTTAGCTAAGTGTTATTCTTTTAACTTACGAAACTCATCATAAATAATAATGACTGCCGGCACAACAACCAAAAGCAAGGCCCCATACCTAGTCTTGGCAAAAGAGACCAAAAACCCCATTCGAGGTAGGACTAGAATAAGCTGGCCGATCACCTTTTCCCGTGGTACTAAGTAGCTGTCTGGTGCTTCGTTTGCATCCCCCTTAGTTAGAAAAACCGCCTGTCCGGCTTGATCTTTGACTGCTAAAATCCGGTGAGTCACCACCCGACCATCTTGATCATAGAAAGTAATTACTTGGCGCTGATGGTAGTTGGATTTAGGTTTAACCACCACGATATCGCCAGCATTAATCGCCGGCTCCATCGAACCTGACTGCACCAAGTAAAGCTCAAAGGGTAAATAAAAACCTGGGTTTAACCAAAAACGGCCGAAAAAATAAGCGACTGCCAAACCAAATAAAGTCAGAATAAAAGCTTTTTTAAAGTTACCGGCGGAAGAATGCCTGGACATCTTATTGGTTGATGATCTGTCTTAACTCGTACGTAAAGTCAAAAGCCACGCTATCGCTCTGAACCTCGTTTCCTAATCCACCTGGCTTACTTTTCCATCTAAGAGTAATTGGTAAGGTTTGACCACTAAAAACAACGATCGGCTCATGCGCCTGCCACTGAAGTTGAAACTGATCTTGGTTGGCAGTGGCCAGATCGCTGGTGGCAACCACTTGGGCGTTATCTGCCTCACCTACCACCACCTCCAAGATAATGTTTTGACCTAGCTCTCCTTGATCGGGGCCGGGATTATCACAGCTGGTGTCTACCAATGCTTCCGGCTCGTTACAACCGTTCTCGTAGTTAATCAAGTGATCAAGTCGAAACTCCAACAAGCCATCTAGACTACCAACGTTACGCAGTTGGTAGGTTTTTTCTCCAGCAACCTCCTTGGTCGTACCTAGTTTTTGAATCTGAATGCTCTGAGGCTGGGTTCCACCTTTATCGTCAGAAACTGCCAAGTCTAAAGTACCCACTACAAAGGTGCCTTTTTGAGATCTCTCGATGTCGCGAAACAAAGCTTGAGATGCCGCAATACCTAAAGACCCCACCACAATGATCACCAAGACACTTTTATAATGACTATAACTTTTAAACTTATTAATCAGTCCGGTAACTGTTGATCTAGATTTAGGCATACTGTTTATTTCTCTAGTATAGCTAACTTCTATCTACTTACCAACTAGCAGCGGTGGCCACTTGATTAACCAACACCTCATCATCCGAAAAAGCGCTGCCAGCTGGGTCATCTATGGTGGCTACTTTTAAGTTAAAACCGCAACTTTTTGCTTGCAGGGAGCTGCTTGAGCTTGTGAGTTTTAAAACCAAGACTAGATCTTGATAGGCCTGCTCGGCTGCTAACTCGCCTTCTAGGTTAAGCTGATCTAGCTTAACATCGGCCACCACCTGCCAGTCTTTTAAGATCATAACTTCAAGTTCCTGACATAAAGAGATGTCCCCGGCAAAGTTCTCGGCTGTAAGCCGATAGCGAAAGCCAAGCTCTCCCTTTTGAGCCACTCGAACCGAGCCTACCCGAAAACCACCAGGAACCAAACCAGAAACGTTAAACAGAAGCGACTGGGGAGTGTTATTGGCCGTGTCCTGGCTGGCAAAATCAAGCGTGCTAGCTTGAAACTCATTCTGACTGATCTTTTCTTGGTCGTTCAGATCGGCATCGGTTAGTTTTGTAATCGCCAGCATCACCACAAAAACAAAAAACACCAGCTTAAAGAAGTTTCCTTTAGTCATCTTGTTTAGATGTCTTCGATCACTATCTTTGGCTTATCCTGTGGGCGGTCTATCTTCCGAGACAAAGTCCGAGCCTCAACTTCCGTCTTTGGGCTGGAGTCTGGCTGAACTTTTGACTTTAAAGAACGTGATGCTATGGGCTTAAGCAGCTCACCAAAAGCGGTTAAAGCTATCGGCACCAAGATTAAGAGCAGTAAACCGGCCGGCTTGCGGAGATAAACCAAAAAATAAACAAAAAAGGGTAGTCGCGCTTTATAAAAACCAATAATCTGCTCTTTGGTCAAAGGCTCCGGGTCTGGAGCGTTATTGTTATCCCCTTTAGTGGTGAAAAACACTTGACCGTCTTTTGGAAATGTCTTGATAACTCTATGAGTAACCGTTTGACCTTCAGCATCCTTAAAAGTAACGATTTGACCTGAAGTCGGCTCTTTATCTTTGGTTATGTCTACAAAAATAAGATCTCCCACTTGTATTGTTGGCACCATCGAACCAGATTGAGTAATGAAGGTCTGAAATCGACCAAACAGTTTGAGTTCTGGGTTGGCCAAGAGCGATCCGACTACAAACAAGGCTAGTAGACTGAAGTAAGCCAACCAAGATAAAGATAAAAGAAAACTAAAAACTGATCTCATGTATAAACTCCTTTTTTAACTACAACTAACCTGGTTTGGCTTTAAGCCAAAAGGCAGGGCGCAAGCACCCTGCCTTTTTTAGTTCATAACCCACCAAGCAACTAACTTAAGACGGAGTTACTTGCGTTAGGTCATACTGAATTCCAAAAGTGACACTGTCACTTTGGATGTCATTACCATAGCTAGCCGGGTCGGTGGACCAGTTCATCTTCACCTTCACACTTGCCCCTGGAGCAATGGTAACGGTGCCTGCATTACCTGCATTGGTGTTCCACTGGGAAGCATACTGACCTTGGTTAGCTGTAGCTAGATCAGAAGTCACTACGCCAGTCTGGTCATAAACACCGTCACCGTTAGTATCCAGATCTACCGTGACCGAGATAGCGCCACCAAGCTCGCCTTCACCAGCGCCTGGATCGGCACAGGTGGTGTCTACTAATGCTTCCGGCTCGTTACAACCGTTCTCATAGTTAATAAGATCGTTGAGCTTGAAAGCCAGATTGCCTGGCACCGAACCAGTGTTTGTAATGGTCCATTCCTTACCACCAGAAACCGTCCCGTTAGCACCGATATTTGAGATCGAAAAGCTATCAAAAGCAGTTCCGTCTGCACCTCCAACAGTCATGTTTAAGGTTCCTGCTGTAAAGACGTTGGCGGTGTTGGTCTCGGTGTCAGTAAACAAAGCGGCAGTAAAGTTATAGGCTTGATAACCTGTAAGCGCCACGACTGGCACGATTACCGCTGCGGCCAACAGCTTTTTATGTTTGGGGGCCATAATACCTCCTTTCAAAGGTGTGGGCAGACAGTTTTTTTATCCACCCCTAACATACCTACTACTAATTAATACGACTCTACCATGGTAGACATATATG
>WFTH01000078.1 GCA_015485595.1 Candidatus Microgenomates bacterium | reverse complement strand
GTTTTAAAAGATAGAGCGAGATGGCGGTGTTTATCGGGGCGTTTTTGGCTTTTTAATCTCTAAGGTTAAGTAGTCATAAAGCAGTCTAACGAAAGCTTTATGAAACACCTTTTCATCTGCTTGTTTTTCTCTTAAGTTGTTAAACAGGTTGGTGATGCCGGATGCATTTTTATTAATAACTAGGTTAAGAAAGAGCTTAGCCTCATCTTTGAGCGAGCTACCAAGAACGGTCTGGACCTTTTCTAGGTCTAGTTGACGGTCCTTAACCGAAAGCTCTAGGTACTTAATGGCGTCGCGAAAACTACCATCAGCCAGATCGGCCAAAAGCTCAAGCGCTTTTTTATCTGCTTTGATTTTTTCTGCTTGAGCAACTTGAGTTAGGGCTTGAACTAGTTCGGCCTTTGAGGCCTTGCGAAATCTTAGAACCTGACAGCGAGAGGTAACCGTCTCAGGAATCTTTTCTGGTTCGGTAGTGGCGAGAATGAAGACGGCATGATCCGGTGGTTCCTCAAGCAGTTTTAGAAGGGCATTAAAAGCTGGGGTGGTGAGCATGTGAACCTCATCTAGGATAAAGATGTTCATTAAGCCTTCGACTGGAGGGGTAAAAGCGCGGTTTTTAAGCTCGCGCACATCATCAATGCCGCGATAGCTAGCCGCATCGATCTCTTGAACCACGTAGGACTTACCGGTGAGGATTTTCTGGATTAAAGGATCTTT
Source organism: Candidatus Microgenomates bacterium (assembly GCA_015485595.1). Taxonomy (GTDB): domain Bacteria; phylum Patescibacteriota; class Microgenomatia; order UBA1400; family PJMF01; genus WFTH01. The sequence goes on along the minus strand of WFTH01000078.1, from coordinate 3,676 downwards.
TTGGTTTGGTTCAACTAATGGTTTCTTGGGCTTTTCTTTTTTAAAATAGACTGCTTGAATTAAGGGCTTGTTTTTAGCTTCGTTTAAGACCGCTGCTACTAGTCTAGAGCTTGAGGTTTTGCCGGTACCTTTTGGACCAGCAAACAGAAGTACTTGAGGAATAAAGCCGTCTTTTAAGAACTTCAAAAGCTGCTTCCGCGTTTCGGTTAAGTGAAGTTTTTTAACTTGGTCTGGTCGGTACTTTAAGGTCCAGTTCATGGGTTGGGATGTTAGATACTAGATACTAGATACTGGATACTGGTTTATAATTAGTTTTTAAGTTTGAGTTTGCAGGCAATGTTAAATTGAAATGACGAATGTCCGAATAACGAAAATATTTCGAAATTCGAGTTTGATTATTCGTGATTTAGTTGTTAATCATCATGATGATAGCCCAAAAGGTGCATTAAACCATGTTCGACAAAGAAGCAGATTTGATCATCTACCAGTTTACCAAATTTTCGGGCATTTTCTAGCGCCGCAGGATAACTTATCACAATATCACCAAGGTGCGGGGGCATGCCTGGTGGTAAAGGAAAGTCATCTAGTTGACCTTTATTATGCTGGGGAAAGGAGAGCACATCGGTTGAGCCCTCGTGTTTTAGCTTAGACTCATTAAGTTGTTTTATCTTTCGCTTGCCCACAATCGAGATATCTACTTGAGCTTGATTAACGTCGTACTCTTTTAGGACTCGTTTTACAGTCTCTCTAATTTTTTTTCGATTTACCGGGTAGCGAGAGCCAACAAATAGATTAACTTGAATCATACCTTAAAAGGATATAGCTAGTTAGTAGCGTTTTCAAGTCTGGTTTGGACTTGGGTAAGAATAAAACTGAGAGCTTGTTCGATAATCTCTAGGTTAAGTTTGGGATTTAGTTGGCTAAGTTGCTCTAGTAGCCGGTCGCTGTAGAGTTGTTCTTTAATAAGCTTGATGGTTTGAGGTCTTAGGTTAGAAGGAGTGCGGCTTAAGATCACAAAAAGGAGGTGGTTAAAAACAATCTTTTTTAACCACTTTAACTCTGTTTTATCTTTAGCTATCAACTCAAACTCTTCAAGCACCAAGGGTTCGAAAAAGTACTGTGGTTTTTTAAACATAGTCTATCTCTTTGGCTTTTAAACTTAGTTTTTGATGAAGTTTTATCTGTCCTAATGGAACTTTGTTTTCCGGGTCGTTTACAAAAAAGATGGCCACCTTGCCTTTAGTAGCGGGATGCCAGACCTCACCAAGTCGAATTACCTCTGGAGAACCGCCAAACTGAGCCCGAACCAAATGGTAAGGGCCCACATCTGCCAAGACGCCTACCACCGCCACCTCTCTGGTAGGGTTGATCATGATTAGTTTTTTATACTTAAACCACAGGGCTTCTTTTTTGGGATTAAGCTGCCACTTGGGACTTAGGTGAAGGGGGAGGCTAAAGTAGTACTTTTCGTAAAGCTTGGCTTGAGTATCAAGCTGACTAGGGTGAAACCAACCAAAAAAACTGCGCTTTTGACTTAAGTCAGCTTCTAAGATCTCTTCGTGATCGGCTAGCTCATCGGTGGGAGTGCGTTTAAGATGAGGACAAGCCATCATCACCCCGCCAACAAAGGGTACTAGATGGTCTTCTTGGGTAGCTGAGATACTAAACCCTAAAAGATCCGTAAGTTGCTGTTCAAGATAAAGCAGTTCCTCGTCCTGGTAGTCTCTAACCGGCGTCTCTATTAGTCGAGTTAACTTTTGAAGGGTGGCTTGGTACTCCTCTAGGGTGATCTGGGAGATGAGCTTGGCTTTTTGATCTGAATCTTTAAAGTTTTTAAGAGGGTTTTTGAGCTTACTTAAAGTGTTTGAAGGTTGAAGGAGTACCTTGGCTTCTGGAAACTGACTTAAAACCACCGCCTCGGTTTCCGTGGTTAGTTGCTCTAAGATTTGGTGTCTAGTTTTATTTTGGGCAGGCATGGTACCTAAGAGTTAATTAAAAATTACTAATTAAAAATTAAAAATGCAAAATGTAAAATTAAAGGTTTTTAGAATTTAGGATCTCCTTGAGTCTACTAACTACCTCTTCTTGACCGATAACGCTCATGGTCTCAAACAACGGTGGAGTGGCTTTTTCGCCGGTGACCGCCACCCTTAGCATCATGAAGTACTGACGTTTGCGCCAGCCGTGTTTTTCTTGCAGCTTGCGAATAACTTGCTCGACCGCTTGGTCAGAAAAATCATCCAGCGACTCAAGAGCCTCAAGCGTTAACTTAAGCTGCTTTTTTACTAGCTCAGGCGTGGCTTTTTTAAGCAAAAGTTTTGAGTCTATGCTTGGTTGTTGCCAAAGGAAACGGGTCAGTTTATCAAAGTCGGCTAGGGTTACCAGTCGCTCCTTGATTAATGGAATCACTCGGTCTAGTTTTTTTTCTGGAAAGCCACTAGGGATAAACGGTTTTAATCTTTTTTTAAGCTTAGCGTCGCTGAGCTTGCGAATATAAACACCGTTTAGCCAGTTAAGTTTTTTAAGATCAAAGATGACCGAGTTATGGCTAATATCAGCTGGGTTAAACTCTCTTACGTACTCATCCAAGTTTAAGATCTCTCGTTGGTCTTTTGGGGTCCAGCCCAGGATCATCAGGAAGTTAAGTACGGCTTCTTTTAGGTAGCCTTTTTCTAAAAAGTCTAGGGCAGCTACGTCGCCTTTGCGTTTACTCATCTTACCCTTGCCGTCAGGATTTAAAAAGACCGGGATGTGAGCCCAGGTTGGCATCGGCCAGCCAAAAGCCTGATAAAGCAACACGTGTTTTGGGGTGGAGCTGATCCACTCCTCACCTCGCATGACATGAGTAATCTTCATTAGGTGGTCATCCACCACCACAGCTAGATGGTAAGTGGGGTAGCCGTCTGACTTTAAAAGTACCTGATCGCTCACCTCGTTTGAGTCAAACTTAATCTCACCTCGAATCAGATCATGAAAGACAATTTCTTGATCTTTAGGTACTTTTAGGCGAATGACATAGGGCTCACCAGCTCGAATGCGCTTTTTGGCTTTCTCTAGTGGGTAGTCCCGATACATGCCGTTATATCTTGGCGGCTTGCCAACTGCCAAGGCTTCCTGACGCATCTTTTCTAGCTCTTCTTTGGTAGCAAAGCAGTAGTAGGCCTTAGCTTCATCCACCAATTTTTGAGCGTACTTTTTGTAGAATTCAAGCCGTTGAGACTGAATATAAGGACCGTAAGGCCCGCCTTTTTCTGGGCCTTCGTCCCAGTCAAGACCATATGCTTTTAAAGCCCGGACAATCTCGTTTATCCCGTCTTCTATCTCTCTGGTTTTGTCCGTGTCTTCGATTCTTAAGATAAACTGGCCGCCGTGCTTTTTGGCAAAGGCATAGTTTTTTAAAGCCATGGCGATACTGCCGATGTGCATGCGGCCGGTTGGACTGGGAGCTAGTCTAGTTCTTACGGTCATATTAATCCTTTTTTTTAGTTTCAAGATAACGTGAGTCGACAGCCGGTACGTAGCCTAAGAAGTCATCATCACCTTTAAAGACATAGATAGGCTGAAGGTAGTCGGTGCCGTTTAGATCATCATAGTACCCTAACTCCACCTCTCGCACCACCACTTGATCGGTTGGTGAGTTGTTTTTGGCTATGTAGCCATGACCAGAGATTAGCAG
>WFTH01000077.1 GCA_015485595.1 Candidatus Microgenomates bacterium | reverse complement strand
AGATATCACCTTCCCTAAAATCAAACTTGTTTTTAAAGGTAATACCACCCTCGTTTTTTGTACCGATGCGATCGATGTCTTCCTTGCCATGCTTCATGGTCTTTATTACCGGGTTAGCGATAATCTCATCCCCACGCTTAAGGTGAAAGAGGTCATTTTTTTTGATCTCACCGGTCTTTACCCTTACTCCAGCTATTCTTTCACCTTTAATCTCAAAGATCTTTAGGATCTCGGCCTCACCGGTTACCACCTCGTCAATGGTCGGCTCCAAAAGTTTTAACATCTGTTTTTGCAGGTCTTCGATCAAAGCATAGATAACATCATAAGTCTTAAGTCTCACCCCAGTAGTTTTAGCCAAGTTTAAGATCGCCTTTGGCACCTTAACCCCAAAGGCAATGATGGTGGCACCAGTACTTTCTGCCAAAGCCACGTCACCCTCACTTACTGGACCGACCCCAAAATCAATCAGATCGACACTTTCTTCGTCCAGATTTTGCAAGATAGCCTCAAGCGTACCCTGAACATCTGCTTTAATTAAAAGTTTAAGTTTGGGCTTCTCTTCTAAAAGTGCCAAAAAGTCATCTTCCTGACTACCAAACTCCAAGTTGGCTTTAAGCTCGTTAAGTTTCTCAACCTCATCTTTATAGTCCTTACCCACCTCTCTTACCAAAGAACCTACACTGGCTACAGCCTTAAAGCCCACGATCTCGGCTGGTTGACCAGGTAAAACCTCGGTTAGTCGCTCGCCTTGGTCGTTAAACAATGCCCTCACCCTACCTTCAACCTCTTCGGTGTAGATGTCTTGACGCAGGTGAAGCTTACCCTGCTTAACAATTACCGAGGCTACCGGACCTTTGTTTGGATGTTTGCTGGACTCAATCACCACTGCTTCCAGAGGTGCCTTAGAATCTGCCTTTAACTCTAACAACTCAGCCATAAGTAAGATGGTATCAAGCAACTTATCCACGTTCTGGCCGGTTTTGGCCGAGATCTCCACTACCTCCACATCCCCCCCAAAATCGGTTACCACTACGTCATGTTCAGCCAACTGAGCCTTGACGTTAGCAATGTTTATATCTGGTAGATCGATCTTGTTAATGGCTACAATAAACGGTACCTGAGCCTCTTTTATATGGCGAATCGACTCAATAGTTTGCGGCTTAACCCCATCATTAGCTGCCACCACCAAAACCACGATGTCGGTAATAGCCGCCCCACGAGCCCGCATCTTTGAAAAAGCAGCATGGCCTGGGGTATCTATAAAGGTGATCTTTTTACCCGCATGAGTTGCTTGGTAAGCTCCAATATGCTGAGTAATCCCACCAGCTTCACGTGCCGTAACCTTGGTGTTGCGGATGTAGTCCAAGAGCGAAGTCTTGCCATGATCCACGTGCCCCATGATCGTCACTACGGGAGGACGTGGCTGAGTCTTAGTGCTAGTGGTTTGAGTTTTTTCCTGACTCATATAGTTTTGCTTAATTAAAAATTAAAAATGTAAAATTCAAATTAACTACCCATCTCCTCCTCAAACTCCTTTACTTTCGCCTCAAGAATCTCCTTGTCTTTTGCAGTTAGAGCTTCAAACTCCAACCACTTGTCTTTAAATCGAGAGAGATCAGCTAGAGTAGTTAGCTTATAGGCTACCAGTCGATCTCTTAGCTCTGGTGAGAGACCAAAGGTATCGATCTCATACTCTTCTTCACCGGTTACTTGAGATTCAACCTTGCCTTCAGCCGACTTAACCGTGATTTTCCAACCGGTTAGCTTGGCAGCCAGACGCACGTTTTGACCACCTCGACCGATCACCAAAGAGAGTTGATCATCTGGAGCAGTAACCACAGCTAGGTTCTTTTCTTCATCTAGATCAATCTTTAGTCCTTCAGCCGGAGCTAAAGCTGCCATCAAAAGCAGCTTAGGATCATCATGATAGGGAATGATGTCAACTTTTTCGTTATTTAGCTCACGAATCACCTCTTGCACCCGCACGCCACGCTGACCGACACAGGAACCAACCGGGTCAACCCCTTCCTGAGTAGCTCTGACTGCTAGTTTAGTTCTAACCCCAGCTTCGCGTGCAATCAAGGCAATCTCAACCGAACCGGCCGCAATCTCTGGCACCTCACGCTCAAACAGTTTCTTTACTAGATCCTTATCTGCTCGAGAAACAATGATCTGACGACCTCTGTTTGTCTCGGCAATCTCTTTAATCAAGACCACGATGCGAGAGTTAAGCCTATAAAACTCACCCCGCATCTGCTCCTCCGGAGGCATAACACCCTGACCTCGACCAAGGTCCAAAATAACCCTGCCCTTGTCCATTCTGAGAACTTGAGCAGTAATAATCTCACCGATCTTGGACTGAAACTCAGCCAACACATGCTCTCTCTCTGCTTCTCGCACCTTTTGTAAGATAACCTGCTTGGCAGTCTGAGCGGCAATCCGACCAAAGTCATCTGGCGTAACATCCTCGGACTTTGACTCATCCCATTCAAGAATCTCACCTGTCTCCTCGTCTCTTTTGATAATTGGAGCTTTAAAAATCTGCGACTTACCAGTCTCTCTATCTAACTTTACAAAGTAGTAAGAGTCCTCTTCTAAACCATACTGTTTACGATAAGCCGAAACCAAAGCATGCTCGATCGCGGCATAGATTGACTCTGGGTCAATCTTTCTTTCTGAAGCTATCTGGGCAATAGCCGAAGCAAATTCTGTACGAATAATGCGATTTTGATCTGACATATTTTTCCTTCTTTTTTATTTTTTTGACAAAAAAAGGCTTCATCGATTCCCGAAAAAGCCTCGCCCATCAAAAACCAGCTATTATTATAGTACGAAACCTTCAATTTTGCAAAATTTTTTACCTCATTAAAAATATATTCCAAAAAAACCAGGCTTGTACAGCATTGCGCTAAAATCTCTACAAAACTACTTTCTGAGCACCAAAAGTGCGAATATCGAAAACAACATAACTATTTTCTCCACTCTACATCTTTTAACCAGAGAAAACATAAGTTACATCGATGCTTATAACTTAACTTACGCCCAAAAAAAACAACTCAAACTAAAGACGTTTGATAATAAACTAGAAAAACTAGTTAATTTAAACTAAAGCCCCAGCTTGCGCAGATGCTCCACCGCATCTTTTTGTTCCGATGACAGTTTCTCTGGCACGTTAACGATGAGATGCACGTAAAGATCGCCTTTTCCCTTCGTATTTAGCATCGGCACACCCTCACCCCTAAGTCTAACCAAGGTGTGCGACTTAGTCCCTGGTCTTACCTTAAGTTTTAGCTTTTTGTCCGGCAGTTCAACTTCTGTTACCCCACCTAAAACAGCCATTGAGTAAGGAATCTTATGATCAAGATAGAGATTGTAACCATCACGCTTATACCTTGGATGTGGTTTTACGTCTAAAGTCACATCAAAATCCTTAAAACGAATTCGGGTGCCATCGCCTGCTCCAGCCGGAATCTTAATCTTGCGTTTCTTACCCTCGATCACCACCTCCTTAGTGGCGCCTTTTAAGGCATCCATAAAGTCTACCGTTAAACTGTAACGTGGGCGAGGTTTGGCTTGGCGATAACCAGAGCGAGCAAATCCACCGCCAAAAAACTGTTCAAAGATCTCAAATGGATCGGCAAAATCAAAATCTCCAAAATCACCAGAAGTAGTGGTGTATGTCCAGGTAAACGGCCCTTGTCTAAACCCGCCCGCAAAAGGATTGCTCCCCATACCAGCAGCAGGATCAAAAGCCGCATGGCCAAACTGATCATACTGTTTGCGCTTTTTAGGATCAGAAAGCACCTGGTAGGCCTCGTTTATCTCCTTAAACCTCTCCTCGGCCTCGGCCTTGTTGTCTGGATGTTTATCCGGATGCCACTTAAGTGCTAACTTCCGATAAGCCGCCTTTATCTCCTTTTCACTAGCGTCTTTAGAAACTCCTAAAATCTGGTAGTAATCTTTTTTAGTGGGCATAGCATGTCATCCTAAACTTGTTTCAGAATCTATTTTAAAAAGCTTTAAGGCTTTTAATCTCTAATATCTATTCTGCCTGCAGCCTAGGCTGCAGGC
>WFTH01000076.1 GCA_015485595.1 Candidatus Microgenomates bacterium | reverse complement strand
TCTTCTTTGAGAAAGAAACCGAGTTTATCAAAAAACTGGCCCGACTTCTTTCGAGCATGCCGATAAAGTTCTTAATATCATTGTAACTTCCGTCAACATTGATGGTTAGGTCTAGTGCTTGTCTTTCTTTCTGCTTGGTTTTTGGAGCTTGCTCAGATTTTTCTGGTAGTTCGTTTACAGTAAGACTGATTATGGTTAAAGCGTTTCTACTTGCCTCATACTCAATTATTTTTAGGTAACGAACAATCTCTATTTCTTCCGGCAGGGCTTCATCTAAAAGAGGCAGTTTATCCTTAAGTCTAAGAAGCTCGGCTTGAGCAGTGTTTAAAGCGGCGATCTTTTTAGGTAGTTTTTCGTTTATCTCTTTTTTCTCGTTTATCTCTTTGGTTAGCTCTGTCATGGTGACCAGTGTTGGCTGAACGGCTACCACCACGAGCAAAATAACCAGACTGATAGAAAGAAACAGTTCAAGTGGAAGTTTAACGCTTGGTTTCTGATAGAACTTAAGCAAGGTTAAGGTTAGATCTCTCTGTTTTTTGCTGGCAGACAAAGTTTTTTTTATCATGATCTAGTTTTTGTTATCAGTCTTGGCATGGTTAATGGTAGCATTAAATCGAAACTCGATTTCTTGAGTCTTGGCATTTTTTTCGATTTTTCCCAAACTGACTTGACTAAACTTATCCGACCTTTTAAGATTGGTTATCAGGATGTTTAGCTTGGTTTGAGAGGGAGCTATGCCTGAGGCGCTAACTCTATCTTCGGTAATTACCAACTTATCGATCTTGACTCCGCTGGGAATAACCCGATTTAGATAAAGAAAGAAGTCGGTGTTAACCTTATGCTGACTCACCTCTTTAAAGTAGGTAATGCGGTTTTGAATCGATTTAAACTGTTTTTCAACATTGCCATAAGACTCGATAATGGCTACTTTTTGAGCAATTGAGTTGTTTAGATTGGTACGCTCGACATCGAGTTTAAACCTGGTGGCAAAGCTAATAATCACGATTAATTCGGTAAAGATAACCAAGTAACGGCCGGCGGTTAAAGCCCAGCGAATCACTCTACCAGCTACGGTCTCAAAAAACGGGTCCTCAGGTAAAAAGTTAACTTCGTTAAACTGGGCAGGATTCTTAGACATCAGGCTTCATTGTAGCCAAGTTGACAAGAATTCTCAACTTAGAGTTTCGTCTGAAGTAGTTTCAACCACAACCTCGGGTGAGGGTGAGAAGAGTTTCTGATGTTTCATTCTGAGTCGTTCGACTACTTTTTGTAGGAGTTTTAGTTCAGGCACTTCGAGTAAGAATGAAAAGTAAAGATAGACTAGACCACCGATGGTGCTGGTTACAATAGTCAAGGCAACCAACTCAATGGTTTTGGAGGTGTCAAAAACCAGTTCATCCAGGATTTTAAACGGCAGGTAGAGAAAGACTGCCATAAAAAAGCCGGCAACGACGATTTTTAGTTGATGCCAGATAAAGTTAAAGTTAATAACTCCTCTTATCTTTTTTTCCAAGAAGAGCATAAACAGACCTAACTCCAAAAAAGCGGCCAGAGCGATGGTGCCAGCCAAGAAAACGGTGCTTTGATGTAGATAAAACACTCCGATAGCCGAGATTAAGCTCCAGATCGAAACCGTGATGGCGGTAATGATGAAAGGAGTTTTAGTGTCCTCGAGTGCATGAAAAGCCCTTACCAATAACTGTACTACCGCCTGAGCGCTAACAGAAAGAGCTAAAAAAACAATCGCTTTACTAATTAAGAGGGTGGTAGACCAAGGAAGGCTTTTGGCGCCAAAGACTAAGCGTACAATCGGTACCCTGAGGATTAACAGTAAAACTGCCGCGGGAATAGCCAAAAAAGAAACTTGATGAATCGACTGAGTTAAGGTTTGGCGAAATCTTTGACGCTGGTCGCTTTCGTGGGCTAAAAAAGAAAGTGAGGCCTGACCGATCGGTACGCCAAATAGACGAATCGGAATCACCATTAATTTCATAGCCAAGCGAATCGAAAAGAAGCTTAGGCCACCGATCGAGGTTGTGAAAAACCCCAAGATTAGTTTTTGAAACTCACTTAGAGCATAGGATAAAACTCGAGGAGGCATGAGGCGGAAGAGCTCTTTTACCCCTTTAAATTTAAGATTTAAACTTGGTTGCCACCTGAAGCCAAGCTTGAGTACTAAGGGAAGTTGGACCAGCATATGCAGCAAGGCGCCGATGACTACACCTACACTAGCTGCTTGAATACCAAAGGTGTCTTTTAGAGTTAAAGCTCCAAAAATGATACCAAAGTTATAAAGGATCGGGGCGATAGCTGGAATGATAAAGCGGCGGTAAGACTGAAGAATACCGGAAAAAAAGTTTGAAATGGCAAAAAGAACCTGAGCAAAAAGCATGATTCTCGTGGCTGTGACCACTACGTTTATTTGATCTGCTGTAAAGCTATCTCCAGTGCGCCACAGGGTGATCGGTCGAGCCCAAATGAAGATTAAGGCACTAACAGCAATGAAGATTAACAATAACCAGTTGATCACGATCGAGCTCATCTTGAAAGCGTCTCTTGGGTTTTTTTTCTTTAGGCGAATGAAGATGGGAATGAAGGCAGCTGAAAGCGCTCCTAAGACAATTAACTGAAACAGCGCGTCAGGGATTTGAAAAGCCAACTGAAACGCCTCCAACTCAAGTTGGGTCTTAGGAGTTTGAAAAAAAGCGCTGATTAAAACTCGCTCTCTTACTAGGCCAGCTAAAGAAGAGAGGATGTTGGCTGTGGTAATTACCAAGGCTGCAGAAAGAATGGTGGTCTGTTGTTTTTCTAGCCAACGTGTGCTTAGAATCTTTGGAAGTCGCATCGTGCTTATTTTAGCATGCAAACAGCACTTCAAACTGTTTAGTTACTACAAAAACTTAATTTTAATCAGGCCACCCTAGAAGGGTGGTTTAGTTGATAAATTTTGCTAAACAGGTTATAATCACAAACCTTGTAGTTAGCAATTGATAGCTAAAAATTTTAATTAAAAAAAGGAGTCTATGCCAGTATTACCACACGCTAAAAAAGCCCTAAGAGCCAGCAAAAGAAAAGCTGCCTACAACGCTCCAGTTAAAGCCAGGTTACGAAACGCGATCAAGAAGTTTAGGAAAGAGCCGACCAAGGCAAACTTGAAAGAAGCTTACTCCCGTATTGATCGAGCTTTAAAGCGAAACATTATTCACAAAAACAAAGCTGCCAGGCTTAAAAGTCGCTTGACTAAGCTTTTAACTCAGGTGGCTGAGCCTGCTAAAAAAACAGGTTTAAGCAAGTCCAGCCGGAAGACCACCAAGAAAGTCTCCACCAAAAAAACCGCCACTAAAAAAACCAAGGCTTAAACAAGCATGACGCAAGCTGCTAAGGTTCGCAACTTCTCGGTGATTGCTCACGTAGATCATGGCAAGACTACTCTTACCGATCAGTTTCTTGCCTTAACCGGACAAAAGAAATCAGGCGAGTTGATGGTGCTTGACAGCAACCCCATTGAGAGAGAACGAGGTATTACTATCAAGCTGGCTCCAGTAAGGCTAACCTATCAAGGTTATTATCTGAATCTAATCGATACTCCTGGACACGTAGATTTTAGTTACGAAGTTTCCCGCTCACTAGCAGCATGTGAAGGGGTGATCTTGGTCGTAGATGCCACACAAGGTATCCAGGCTCAGACGCTATCTCACTATCACCAGGCTCAAAAGTTAGGTCTAGCAGTGGTGCCGGTCGTAAACAAAATCGATCTCCCCTCAGCTGATGTGGAGAAGGTTAGTTTGGAGTTGATGGAGCTTTGCAATGTAGATGAGGATGAGATTATTTCTGTTTCGGCTAAAACTGGAGAGAATGTAGAAAAAGTTTTAGAAGCAGTTATCAAGCGAGTGCCACCACCTAGGGGTGATTTTAAAAAACCTTTAAGAGCTCTTTTGGTCACCTCTTACTTTGACCAGCATAAGGGAGCCATTGCTTTGGTTAGAGTGGTTGATGGTCAAGTTAAAGCTAAGGCCAGGTTTAAGTTTTTAAACTCTCAAGCTAGCTTTAGTCCAATCGAGGTTGGAGTTTTTACTCCAGAGATGAAGATAACCGAGACGCTTGATGCTGGTGAGGTTGGTTATATTGCTACTGGCCTAAAGGATCTTAAGTCTCTAAAGATAGGTGACACTCTTACCTTGGCTAGTTTAACCTCAGAGGTGAAACCCCTCTCGGGTTACCAAGAACCTTTACCCATGGTTTTTATGGAGCTTTATCCTGTCGATGCGGCTGAGTTTGCTCGTTTTCAAGATGCTGTTATTAAGTTGGCGTTAAAAGATGCGGCTTTGACTTACGAAGGAACACATTCACAAGCCTTGGGTAGCGGTTTTAAGGTGGGTTTTTTAGGCATTCTCCATGCCGAGGTAGTTTTGGAGCGTTTAAGGCGTGAGTTTGGTTTGGAGCTTATTGCTACTCAACCATCGGTCAACTATCGGGTTTACTTAAGAGATGGTAACCTACTTAAGGTTAACAATCCAGCTCAACTGCCCGATCCGGCTCAGATTAAAGAGATTCATGAGCCAGTAGCCTTAGTTTCTATTTTTACTCCCAAAGCCTACCTTCAACCAAGTCTAGATCTTGTGCGTCAGCGTCGTGGTAGATTACTGACCACCAGTTATCCTGGTGGGCAGATCAAGCTTGAAGCCCAGGTGCCCTTAGCAGAGTTAATTACCGACTTTCACGACACTTTAAAGTCGATTACTTCCGGCTTTGCCTCAATGGAATATCATTTAAGTCACTATCAAGAGGCTGAGGTGGTTAAGGTTGATGTGCTTCTAAATCATGAGATTATCGAGGCTCTCAGCTTTTTTGCCATTAAGGATCAGGCTCAAGCTAAAGGACGAGCTTTAGTAAAGCGCTTGAAAGAGGTATTACCTAGACAGCTTTTTACTGTGCCAATTCAGGCTGCCGTAGGTGGGCAGATCATTGCCAGAGAGACTCTCAAGGCCTATCGCAAAGACGTAACAGCCAAGCTTTATGGTGGTGATGTTACTCGACGTAAAAAACTTCTGGCAAAACAGGCTAAAGGTAAAAAACGTTTAAAGCAGCTTGGCAAGGTTAAGATTGAACAGGATACCTTCATTAAGTTGCTTAAGCATTAGTAGCCGGTTAACGACTTTAAAAAAGCACCCTCTATCTGTATAACATGTATGACAAGGTGTGACGTTTTTGCTTTTTAATCGACTTCTTGGTAGAATAAAAGATGTGCTATGCCAGATATTTTTAACCGTGATTCTCTAAAACACACAGTCAAGAAAGAAAAGGTGGTTAAAAAGCATCGTCTAGCTAAGTCGAAACAAGGGCCGATCCACTCAGCGCCCCAACTTCAGTCTGCAACCGATCCGTTGGATGTTAGCTCGGCCGAGGTTGTCAACACTTCCCAAACAATTAAAGCCACAAAACGGCATGTGGATGAGTATTCAAGTGTGATGCGCCAAGAAAGACCGGTAAAGACCAAGTTTCATGCCTACGCTCCGAAACCTCCGGATGCCACCTTTGTTTCTCAAGTGCCAAAAGAACAGATAATCTTGATCTTACGCCAACATCCCATTACTCAGTTAAAAAATGTTTTAATTGTTATAAGTATGATTTTGGGTTTTGTTTTTATTAATTTGGTGGGTTTTTTCGACTTTTTCCCCGCTAGCTATCGCACGGGTATTACCTTGTTTTGGTTTTTAGTAGTAATTGGATACAGTTTTGCCGCTTTCTTAAAGTGGCTTTATAATATGTACATCATTACCGATGAGAGGATTATAGACATTGATGTCTTTAGTTTTTTAAAACGCAATTTAACCTCAGCTAAGATTGACAACATCGAGGACGTTACAGCAGCCAACTACGGTCTCTTGGGTTCTATTTTTGATGTCGGAATTGTAGTGGTGCAGACAGCCGGAGCAACCCCGATGCTTGAGTTTGGTGGAGTGCCTCATCCAGCACGAGTGGTAACCTTAATAAACGAACTGATTTTAGAGGAAGAGCGTGAAAAGATTGAAGGGAGGGTGATGTAATGCAGCTCTTAGCTATAACCAACTCGATTGTTAACTCAGGAGCCAGCAACCTCTTGTTTACCAACTCAATATTTTTTTATCTGATTAAGTTGGGCATGATTATCTTGGGTTTAATCTACCTTATCTATGCAGTGATCTTGTTACGACACATTCAGATGATGAACGAGACTGTAAAGACGTCGGTTGCCGGTACCGTTTTTTTTATGGGAGTGGTTCATCTAGGTTTAGCTGTTTTGGTCTGGCTTTATCTTTTAGTTATGTAACATGCGGCAAAAAACTCATCTTCTTCTTGGCCTGCCAGAAGCAAACCACTGGTCAAAACTGTTTCAGTCCGAGACCTTAAAGGGTCGGTTTTGGTTGTTTTTGGCAGTGGTAGGAGATCAGGCTCCAAGCGTAGGTAAGGAGCTGGTTGAGGTCTTGAAACAGACTAAGGTGGTTGATGAGGCTGATCTTTACCAAGCTTTGCTCAAGCTTCAAAACGTTGCTTTAGACAACCAAGTTAGGTTAAGTTTGGCTGGAGCTTTTTTAAGTCTCAAGCGATGGACTTTTTTTAGTCTTAATGCTTTGGTAGGAATTAAACGTCAAGACAAACCTCTCAGATGGGTTTTGGCCCAACTTAAACTCGAGCCAAGTTCCTTGGTAGGTGTGCAAAGAGAAGGCGATCTGATCTTTTTTGCTACTGGTCGGTTAGCACAAGATCCAGCTGTGGTTCGATTGGCGCTAGACCAGAGTCGCTTTAGGTCTAGATTTCTTACCTTGATTTACACGCAGATTCGCAAACAAAAATGCTTTGTTTCGGATGGGTTGGTAGTAATCGATCTTGACAAACAGCTTGCCCCTTTAAACTTTACTGTTAAGGCTAAAGCTGATTCAGTTACAAGGACGCCGGCTGTAAATGAATCAAAAAACAACTTAACCCCAAGAGGTTTAGCTAAGATGAGATTGAGAGTAGTACTTCATAACCTAACGTTAAGATCTAAGACCTTTTTAAGTTGGTCTCGTTTAGTTTTAACGCGGTTTCATGAAGACTTTAAAATCTGGTTGAGTCTAAGAAAAACTCCTAAAACAATGGTTGACAACAGAGTGATTAAACAAGCAGGAGAGGCGATTAAAGCAGTTAAGCTAGATGAGCTGATAACCAGATCTAAGCAAGCAAGTAGGTTTGGTCGAGCCAGCAAACTACCTCGCAGACTTGAGCTTGAACCTGAGTCAAAGGTTGGGGTTGGTTTTAGATTGGGGGGGGCGAGGTTAAGACGCCATCGCTTGCTGTTTTCTTTATTTATGGTGTTACTTAGTGTTTTGCTTGTTGGCGGTCTGTTTTTTTTCTGGCAAAGTAAGAAAAAGCATCGTGAGCAGGCTATCAAGCAGC
>WFTH01000075.1 GCA_015485595.1 Candidatus Microgenomates bacterium | reverse complement strand
GGTTTTTTGGCGATGCTTTGGTCTTTAAAGTCAAGAATTTCGGCTGAACCGGAGGCCACTACCGCCGAAACCCCCTCATTTTTAGCCAGGAGTTTAAACGTAAGTGGACGAAAGCTGTCTATAATCTTTGGTAACTTAATCTGAGCTAGCTTGAGCTTGACCGGCGGGTTTTCTTTCTCGGTCACCAGTATTACCAGGTTACTGGCTATGGCTCCAACCACTTGAGTTTGACCAGATTCTTGATTAAGACTGCTGGCTTGGAAGATAATCGTGATGGGAAACTCTTGGGTAGGTGCTTCTTTTGGAGGGGCGACAACCAAGTTAACCTTGGCTTTTTGATTAATATCGAGGGTAATAGGCTCGAGACCCTTTTCTGGCAGTTTGAAATAAGGAAAGTTGAGTTTTTTGCCTAAGACGGGCTTGCCTGTTTGACCATCAGGGTGAAAATCAACCAATTTTGGGGTAATCTTTAGGGTTTCTATACCACGGTTTTCGATGACAATGGTATGAACTGTTTCTGAGCCTGGCTTAACCTTTAAAAAAGCGGTTGCGGGAGAGATGGACAGTCGAACGTCACTAGCCTGGGCATAGGTGGATCCAGCAGTTAATAGCCCAGCCATAAACAAGCAAAAGTTTAAAATTAAAAATTTAAAATTAAAGATACTTTTTGTAAAATTTATGCTCATGGTATTAGACTTTTTAGCCTCGACTCTCAATTTTTAATTAGCAATTTAAAACTAGTATGTAGGTACAGCCACGTAAGATATGTAAGTGGTATAGGTGCCAGCTGCTTGAGAACCACTAGTCAAACCGGCTTTGTAAGTTACCGTAGCCTGATCATTAGTGGCAATGTTGTTTGAGCTCATCACCACCTGCATCGACTCTCCTTGGGCCTGATTTGCAAACTGGCGAAAGTAGTCCGAACTGACAAAGTCGCTTGGGGTGCCGTCGCCACTAATGTTAAAGCCAAAACCACCAATACTCGGGTTAATCCAAGTGTCAGCTTGAGTTTCACTGCAACCACCGGTGTCACAGGTGGTATCTGGGATGGTGACGCTGTTATTGGTTATCAGAGTAAGTGGTTGTTTTTCGTAAGCATAAACGACATAGCCCGCGCCTCGAGTGTTAATGGTTAGAGTATGGGAATCGGTGTTATGAGAGTTTGGGGTAAGCACTCCAAGATCAATGCTGGTTTTACTAATGGAGAAAGAAAACTCTTGAATTTGATGGATGTACTGAAAACCACCGCCTACAAAATATCCGGAAGAACCGTATTGACCGTAAGGTCCAGGAGCGATCTGACCAAGTGTTTCGGTCAGTTTATAGCTGGCTGAGCTTTGACTGCCTGAACCCATGTTAAAGTTGCCAAACTGGATTACATAAGAGCTAGACTCCATACGCTCGGCTAGCGCTGGGCTAGCTAGAACGATACTTAGTATTGAGATAGAAGATAGAAGATAAAAGATAGAAGATAGCTTCTGATTTTTCATGGTTTAAAACAAAAATCTAAAAATTTTGCTTTAGTTTTTCTTCAATAATGACCTGCAACCTAATTACTTGACGCCTCTGTCTTTCATCTTTAGCTTGATCAAGCAGTCGATCAAGCTCTTGGTTGAGTTGGATCAGAGTTTGCTGGAGCTGTTGCAGTTTAATTTGGGATGAGTTTAGCTCCTGCTGAACGATAGCAAGCTGGCCAGCTAAGCTTTGTGTTTTGGCTTCAAGCTCGTTAACCACTTGATCTCCAGCTTTTAGTTGTTTGTGTTCCTTAATTAACTCTTCGTGTTGTTGCTTGGTAAAGATAAAAAATGTTAATACTATTGGAATCGAGACTAGATCAAAGATGTCTATATAGGTGGTGGCTCCAGGCATCAAGAGATACTGGTAGAGCATAAAGCCAAGAGTGGTCATGATGGCGGCTTGGGTGTAGGTGCTAAAGACCAAGAGAAAAAGATAGATATAGGTTAAGGGATAAAAGATTGAGTTGGTGTTACCGGTGGCTCCGATAAGAAGGGAAAAAATAAAGGTGACAAGAGCCACTTCAAAAGAGGCGTATTGAGGAATAAAGTGGTGAATTTTTTGCTTGTTAGCTAGTTTGAGCAAAAAAAATGCAAGAGTTGCTACAGCGATTGCCTGAAGGGAGTATCTAGACAGACTGGGTAGCTGAACGAAAAGAAAGCTTAAGACTAAGCTACCCAGCATAACCAGAGTATGGATGGTTGGTGGCAGGCGAGCAGGCTTCATCTTTTTTAGTATAACCCAGAAAGACGTCGGTTGCCAGATAAAAAGATAAGAGGTAAAATTACGTCAGTTAAAGTTAAAAGAGAGAAGATAGAAAGAAGATTGCTCGTGCCTACCGAATCAAGTCAACCCTTGCCAGAATACAATCCGGCAAAGATCGAGCCAAGATGGCTTGAGGTTTGGGAGAAGAAAAGATACTTTTATCACGCGCCTAAGGTAAAAAAAGACGATTTAGATAAGGTTTATAATCTATTTGCTTTTGCTTATCCGTCCGGCTCTGGCCTCCATGTGGGTCATGTAGAGAGCAAGACCGCGCTTGACATCATCACGCGTTTTCAACGTATGAACGGCAAAAAAGTGCTGTTTCCGGTTGGTTGGGATGCTTTTGGTTTGCCAGCAGAAAACTATGCCATCAAGACCGGTGTGCCTCCGGCAGAAACAACCAAGAAAGCCATAAACACTTTTCGTCGTCAGATTAAACGGATCGGTATTTCTTATAACTGGGATCATGAGATTGCCACCAGTCACTCCGGGTATTACAAGTGGACCCAGTGGTTATTTTTAAAGCTTTACCAGGCTGGTTTAGCTTACAAAGCCAAAGGAACGGTTAACTGGTGTCCTTCATGTCAGACCGTTTTAGCTAACGAACAGGTGGTTGATGGTCTGTGTGAACGATGTGACACTCGGGTAATCCAAAAGGAGCTTGATCAATGGTACTTTAAAATTACTAGCTATCGTGATGAGCTAATTAGTGGTCTGGATCAAGTAGACTGGCCCGAGGCCACCAAGCGCCAACAACTAAACTGGATCGGAAGGAAGCAAGGTGTGGAGATTGTCTATCCGGTAATGGATGAGTCAAACAACCTGATAGGAGAGGTAGCCTGTTTTACCACTAGACCAGACACGAACTTTGGAGCCACTTTTGTGGTCTTGGCGCCGGAACACCCATTAGCGGTCAAGTTGGCTAAAGATAACAAAGAAGTGGCTAGCTATCTTGATCAAGCCAAAAAGAAAACCGAGTTAGAACGTCAACAAGAAGGACGGAAAAAATCTGGAGTTTTTACTGGTCTTTATGCGGTTAATCGTTTGACAGAAAGAAAGATGCCTATCTGGGTAGCCGACTTTGTTTTGGGGCATTTTGGCACCGGAGCAGTGGTGGGGGTGCCGGCTCATGATAGACGCGACTTTGAGTTTGTTCAGTTTGTCAATCAACACCATCCAGATAAAAAGATTGAGGTGATTCGCGTAGTGATTGGACCGGACGGCAAGTTAGGCAAAGTCAAGTCAGCTGATGATGTTTATGAAGCTAAGGTTGGCAAACTAACAAACAGTGGTCGGTTTGATAATCTGGAAGTAGAGGAGGCGATTGAAGCAATCGGCCGTTATCTAGAGAAAAAAGGCTGGGGCAAGCTTGCCACCACCTACAAACTGCGCGACTGGCTTATTTCTCGTCAACGTTATTGGGGAGCGCCGATCCCGATTGTCTATGATCCGGAAGGTAATCCTCATCCAGTTAAAGAAGAACATCTGCCTTGGCTTCTGCCAACCGATGTAGACTTTAAACCTACCGGAGAGTCGCCTTTAAAGTCGAGTAAAGAGTTTATTGAGCGAACAGAGAGACTCTATGGCAAGGGTTGGCGGCCTGAGTTTGACACCATGGACACCTTTGTCGATAGCTCTTGGTATTACTTGCGCTACGTTTCTCCCAGGGATGAGTCGGTCTTTGCGGCTAAGGAGCTTCTTAGTAAGTGGTTGCCGGTTGATTTTTACATGATCGGTCCAGAGCATATTGTTTTGCATCTTTTGTACTCTCGTTTTTTTACTAAGTTCTTGCGCGATCAAGGTTATTTAAAGTTTGATGAGCCGTTTTTAAAGATGCGTCATCAAGGAATGATTTTAGGTCCAGATGGTAAGAAGATGTCAAAGAGTAAAGGCAACGTGATCAATCCAGATGAGGTGGTGGATAAGTTTGGGGCTGACACTTTAAGAGTTTATGAGATGTTCATGGGACCGATAGAGGCGGATAAGCCCTGGGATGTACGGGCAGTTATGGGTGTTTACAAGTTTTTAGGTCGAGTTTATCGCTTAATCTTAAGTTCACCAGATCAGAAATTTTCCAGCCAGCAGGTTCTAAGCTGGCAACGCAAGCTTCATCAGACCATTAAGAAGGTAACCGAGGACATTCCTCAGTTAAAGTTTAACACCGCAATTGCTGCTTTGATGGAGTTTGTAAAGCTGTGGGAAAGTCAGACAAAAGTTGATCAAGTAGAGAAAAAAGAAACTTTACCTCTTAATGATCTGTACTCATTTGTTAAACTTTTGGCGCCGTTTGCTCCTTTTCTAGCCGAGGAGCTGTTTAATGAGCTTAAGAGTCAAGGGCTTAAGGTAGACCTAGACTCGGTTCATTTTGCTAGTTGGCCAAGCTATGATCAAAAGCTGATTCAAAACCAAGAGATTAACCTGCCGGTCCAGATAAACGGCAAGCTAAGAGCTAAGTTTAGCTTGCCAGCAGATAAGGTAAAGGATAAAGACTGGATCGTTAATCAGGTCAAGCAGCTTGAGAAGATGAATCGTTGGCTAAAGAACAAGGAGATCAAAAAAGTGGTCTATGTTCCTGGTAGAGTGCTTAACTTGGTCGTAAGCTAGTTTAGATTTTTTAGTTTTCCCCAAAAAACGTAACGGTTTTTGCAAGCTTTTTTCAGTAAGATAGGGCTTATGTTTGAAGCTGATCTGTTTCAAGCAGACAAGAGGTCAACCCGTTTAACTAGACAGCAGCTAATGGGCTTAGTCTTGACAGTAGTCGGGCTTATCTTTGTTGTTGGTGGACTGCTTGGGTTTGTTTGGCAGGCAAACGAGACCGGTTGTTTTTTAAAGCCAGCTCAACCAAACTTAGGAAGTCAAGACTTAATCAAGGCATCAAGCTCGGCCAGAATCTGGGTTGATGTGAGTGGAGCGGTTAAACAACCTGGAATCTACCCGCTTAAGGCAGGGGATCGTTTTGCTCAAGCAGTTTTAGCTGCTGGTGGGTTTAGAAAGCAGGTCGATAAGAACTACATAAGTCGAGAGTTTAACTTGGCTCAAAGATTGATTGATGGTCAAAAGGTCTACGTTCCGTTTACGGGAGAGTCGGGGGTTGTTAATGAAGGTAGTAGTCAAGCAAGGGGAGAAATAGTGCCAGCCAGTAAGGTCTCGATTAATCAGGCAAGCCAGGAGCAGTTGGAGGAGCTTATAGATATAGGTCCAATTAGGGCTCAAAAGATTATTCAAGCTAGGCCGTATCTCTCCTTGGAGGAGTTGGTTACAAGAGATGTTTTATCTGAGTCAATTTATCTTAAGAATCAAGCCCTTTTAACTTTATAGGCTAATTTTTATTATAAGGATTATGTTTATGTATCATAAGCAATATAGGCCTATATGAAGTTTGATAGAACAAAGATATATATTTTACTATTTTTAATAGTATTTATATTTTTGCGTTTTTTACAACTATATTTTTATTCCCGAACAACTCCCGATGATAGACTTATAAGGGTTGAAATTTTGGTAGATAGGCATCCTCACAATTGTTTTTATGTAGTGTCGACAAACCTCACTCAAACCAGCTTAAAAAGCAAACATGATGGGTTTATAGGGATTAGTATACCCAAATGCCATCAGTACCAGCTAGGTTCTATACTCGAAGTAACTAGCAGATCAAACTTGTTAACTGCTAAAGATAAAACAAATCTAAAAATACTGAAAGATCCCATTATTAAGCAAGTTGGTAGAAGCAGACTTTCGCTTTTTTTTAAACTAAGGCAAAAAATTCTTGAGTTTTTTCAACAAGAACTAGGTTCGCCAGAG
>WFTH01000074.1 GCA_015485595.1 Candidatus Microgenomates bacterium | reverse complement strand
TCCGTTTGTACCTTTAGTTATGGTTTCAAAAGGAGACCCTTCTTTTCAGTATCTTAAAGCAGAAAAAACCGAGACCTTGGGCATTGTGAGCAACTACTGGCAAACAGAAAAAGCCAAAGGAAGCAACATCGACTTTACCTGGACAATGTTTGTTCAGGATAAAGCCGCTGCTTTGGCAGAAGATATAAAAGACGCTAAGCGCCAAATCCCAAAGCCTATAAAACTGATCGTGGTGGATGACAAAAAAAGCGAGCTGGAGAACTTGGAAAAGAAGCTTAAAGAAGTTCCCGATGTCGATCTGGTGACACTACAGATTAGAAAAGATGACAAGGGAGAAACAAACCATCAAGCAGTCTTTCAAGAAATACAGCTGGCCGTTAAAAAAGCACTACAAGAAGAAAAACAACCACTGTTGGTCCTTGACCTAGACAACACCTTAATAGATACAGATAAGGCTCTACAAAAACTTGCGCATAACCTAGCTTGTTTGGTTGCTTAATCCGGGCTGGATAGCAAGCTTGATTTATAGACCTTAACTAAGGTTTTAAGCACCATCTGAGCACTTTTGTCCCAAGAGAACTTTTCTAGATGAGCTCGCATAAGCCTTTTTAAGGCTTGGCGCTGACGAGTGGTTAAGGTAACAGCGGTCATCAAGCCCTCTGCTATATCCTGAACCGAGGTCGGATCAACATAGATGCCAGCCTTACCCGCTGCTTCAGGTAAACTAGAAGTGCGACTTGCCACCACCGGCGTACCAAACTGATAAGCCTCCAAAACCGGGATACCAAACCCTTCATAAAGTCCCACTTGAACACTGGCTACAGCCTGACTTAAAAGATAGTTTTTCTCTTCTTCCGAAACAAAGCCCAAAAGCTTTGTCTTAGAGCGAAAAGGAGAGCTGTTATACGTCCTAATAATCTCATCGGCTAGCCAGCCAACCTTACCGGCCAAGACTAACAAAGGCAGTCGTTTTTTAAGTCTGGGTTCTTTTATAACTTTTCGCACAAGCTTTTCGTAAGCTTTAATCAAATAAACAAGGTTTTTTCTGGGCTGCAAGGTACCAAGGTAAAGTAGATAAGGCCTATCAAGGCCGTGTTTTTTAAGGTAAGCCTCTCTTTTAGAACTTGAGAGCTTCGGTCGTTTACCTACAGCCGGATAAGCCACCACCACATCTTGGCGCTTACGTTTATAAAACCGCATCACCTCAAGCTTGCTAAACTGACTGATGGCAATGACTTTTTTAGCTTTTTTAACCGCCTGTGCTGTCCAGAGCTTAAGCTTAACCAAGTCACTCTGCTTAAACTGTTTGGGGTAGCGTAAAAAAGCCAGATCCATAACCGAGCTAACTAAAGGCACAGGGCAGATACCAGGCGCGTAGTGACCTGGGGTGTAAAATAAGTCGTAGCGATCTTTATGGGTAAGGAGATGGTAGGGTAGGGCTAGTTGAGTCCAAAAAGGCCTAGGTTTAATCACCCGATAACGCCAAAAGCTTGAGACTTTAGGCATGTCTTTTATTGGCTCGGCTGCCAAAAGCACCGTCACTTGAAACCTAAGACTTAAGTCACTTTTGTGAATCAGCTTATAGAGTGAGTTTAGAATCTGATAGGCATAGACATTGCTGCCAACTCGACTTAAGACGTTAGCCTCGTTGCCATCGATCGCTAACCTAAGCTTAGGATAAAAGACCTGCTTCATACTCCTTTTTTGCTAACTTATAAACCTTGGCTGTTTCAAGCCCCATACGTTTTAAAGAGAACATCTGTCCTCGAATCACCATGCGTTGGCGGCGTACGCTCTCGGCCTCTTTATCTTCGTTTAAGATCTTTAAGATGCCAGCCCGAATGCTTTCTGGATCCTCTGGATTAACCAGCTCGGCCGCGTTACCAGCCACCTCTCGCATACCAGAGTTATCACTTGTGACTACGGGAGTGCCAAAGTAAAAACTCTCCAAGATCGGCAGACCAAAACCCTCATAAAGCGAGGGGTAGACAAAGACTTGAGCCTCGGTGTAAAGCACCACTAACTCCTGATCCGTTACTTGACCTAAAAAGCGCAGTCCCTTAAGGCCCTTCTTAAGCTTATCCCAACCCTCCGCACCAGCGATAATCAAGTCAAGCTCCTTTGACAAAGGTTGCCAAGCCTGAATCAAGCGCTTTAAGTTCTTTCTTGGTTCGGTGGTACCAACAAAAAGTAAAAAGGGTCTCTTAAGCTTAAGTTTCTCCTTAATCGCTTGGTAATCTGTCTCATTTAAGCTATGAGCCAAACGAATTAAGCTTTCTGGCAAAGCCTCATGAACTACGTGGACTTGGTGCGGCGGGATATCTAGATACTCGATCACGTCTTTCTTGGTCGCCAAGCTAGGAGTAATAATGTGAGCCTGTCTTTGTTTTAAAACACGCCAAGAACGCTGATGAGCCTTAAGCACCTTGGGGTGGGCTGTTTCGGGAAAACGCAGCATAGCCAGATCATGAATGGTTGAGACTAAGGCTAGATCTTTATCCGGTGGTTGCAACCAGTCCCAAGAGTGAAACACGTCTAAAGCTGGCAAGTGCTTCTTAACCGGTAAAAGCCCCATCTGCCAAAGCCGCTCGACCAACTCTACCGGCACTCGTCTTAAGGCTCGATGTCTAAAACTCCTTTGGGTTTCCAGTTCATCCAGTTTAGTAATCAACTTTTGATACTGCCTGAAACTTACACCATAGACACTCACATCAAGTGGAGTGTACTTAAGTAGAGAGATGATTAGGTTGGCAGTGTAACGTGAGACACCACGATCGTAAATCAAACTGGTAACATCAACACCGACGTGCATTAGCTATAGTTTAAAGGAGAAACTAGTGGCAATCAATCATAAAAAGATAGAAGATAGAAGATTGAAGACTCAGAAACAATCTAAAATCTAAAATTTGAAATCTTTAATCATCAACCTTCTATCTTCCATCTCTCAGGTAAACTC
>WFTH01000073.1 GCA_015485595.1 Candidatus Microgenomates bacterium | reverse complement strand
TTTATACCACCCTGGCTAAACTTGGTTGGGCGACAGTGCTCACTATTTCTCGGCACTGCCAAATAAAACGCTCAACCATTCACCGCCTGATAGAAAACTTAAGAAAACAAGGTCTGGTTAAAATGCAACTAGGAGATAAAACCAGTTACTACCACATAACAGAGCCAGAAAACTTTCAAATCATTTTAAAAGAAAAAGAAAACTCTCTTAAACAAGCCAAAAACGCCCTTTCTAACCTAGAGTTAGGATTAGGTGTCATTGCTAGTCAACTTCACCCAACCGAGGTTGAGTTTTATAGGGGTAAACGTGGTATTCAGGCACTGGAAATAAAAATGAGTCTTTTAAAAAATCAAACTATCTATGTTTTTGGGGCGATGAAGTGGAAAGAAGTGGTAGGTAATGAGTTTGCCGAAGAGATTCGCGCCAGGCACCTAAAAAATCAGATTAAAATCTGGGAGTTAAGCAACCAACCTTTAGCCACAAAGACCAAAGACGGCCAGATTCAAGTCAACTGGACAGAAAACTTAGATTACGTTAAACACTGCTGGCAAAACAGAGTCATTAGCCCCAAAGTTTTAACCATCGAAAACGACCTTCACATTCTACCTAAATCAGTGGTGCTTTATGTGGTTATGGGGGATGAGATTACAGGAGTAGAGATTGTAAACTCAAGCTATACTAACTTTATGCGCCAGCTATTTCTGCTGGCGTGGGGGCAAGGAAAGTAAATATAAATTCACCAGTTGTAAATACTCAACTTTTGACTAATCAATTTATGCTAAGCTACCAACTCGTTGACTAAAAAAACAAGAAATAAGCTGACTATTTGGAAGTAATACAATCGTCCTTACTCTTGTAAAAACTGCATTTGCATTAAGGCAAACTTATCGTTGTTATCTATCTCTAAAAGTTTTTTCAGTAACTTTTTTGCCCTAGTTCTATCTCTTAATTTAAAGTAGTAGATATCGTACAGATCATAGTAAGCTAACTTGTTTTTTGGATCTAGTTGAATAGCCCTTTGATAAGCAGCAACACTCTGCTCATAATCTGCCATGTCCTTATAATAACTACCCAACCTCTCGTAGATCTCAGCAGAGTCTGGCTGTTGCTTAAGCGCTTTCTTTAGGATCTTGACCGCGCTATCGTAATCACCAACTAGTGAATATTTCCGAGCTAGTTGAACCAACTCTTTTGTAGTTAAAGTGTCGTCTTTTAAGATTTTATCTAAAGAAATAGAGCTTAGCTCTGCTTTCGCTTCTTTCACCAAAGGGGGGGGTTCCAAAGTTATCGATGGACGAGTTTTTTCTATCTGCTCATACTCAAATAAAGCCCTTTGACTACTTTCTGTCACACTCTTAAGTTTTGCTTGAAAAACGATCGGTTCAAGTATAAACTTGTACATCACCCCTCCTATTAAAAAAACAACCAAAACAATTACTGTTGATATCCAAAACCTACGGTTTAACGTAATCATATGTTTTTTCCTTTTACTAACTGTTACGATGACTGGTTATTATCCATCGCTCTTGCAGCTGTAACTCCAGTAGCATCTAACAAAGCTCTGACATCTATCCCTTGTTCCTCTAACTTGGCTATTAAATCCGGTACTTTTTCATCGTGCCCCCAAGAAACTTCCTCAAATAAATTTAAAAGTTGATTATCATTTCTAGCTTGTTCTTTTACCTCATCATAAAATCTGATGTACGCACCATAATAATCACTGTCATGACTAGTTTTAACTGCCTGTGCCTCAATTAAAGCCTGAAGCACAGCGCATTCTTCTGAGTCGCAGTGCATCTTTTCCGCAAAGTCATTCCCAGCGTTACGAGCTTGAACAGCATGGACATGTTCATGGGGCATGAGCGTGTTTGTTACATAATTTGCGCTCTGCGCATAATCGATATCTGTCCTAATAATAACGGCATTCTCTGCAAGTTGGGCTACTATGGAACTATCTTCCGACGTCATCGCCCAACAACCATTGTTACCACAATTCGTATTAGATGCCAATATTTGATAAAGCTGTTCTATAACCGGATCACCAGAATTAGGGTAAACAATAAATGGTTCTAAACCAGTTTTTTTTGCGGCCTTAATAGCCACATTGATGTCATCTATTCTGTCTGGTGGTACACGTGTTTTAACGTAGTCAAAAGACATGCGCAAAGCCAAGTCTGGGTTTAATGTTGGAGGCGGAACTAAAGTAGGCGTAGGAATTAATGTGGGTGTGGGCGTCTTAGCCGGAGTAAAAGCTTGTTCTGGTATCAAAGTTGGAGATACTGAAATAGTGGGAGTATCCACCACTACTACCACTCCCTGACTTAACCACGTTGTCGGTGATGGTGTGGGACTGTAGTGAAATCTGCTGACCACCTGGCAATAACCAAAAGCATTACAAGTCCCCCTGTCTCCAGTTGGAGAAGTGCAATGATCACCTTCATTCTTACCCTTACAGGGGTTAACATAGCTAGAGACGCGAGTTTGCACTATGCATACTCCCACACGACAGTAACCCTGTCTACCAGATGCGTCTTGACAAGCACTGAGATCTTTTTTCTGATAGCATGGTGGGGCAGGTGCTTGAGTTATTAACGGTAAATACGGCGTTGGCGTTACAGTTGGGGTTGGTGGTAAGTTCTTTTCTTTAGAATAAACACAACGACCTTTTCCGTCACAGACACCCTTATCTCCGCCTGGTAGATAACAAGTGGCTCCTACTTTCTTGTTCGCACAACTTAGTTCGTTAATAGGCAGTTGATGAGTGGTGGAAGGTAGTGAGACGCGAGTTACTGGCAAATATAACGTTGGAGTCCTAGTTGGAGTTGGTTCTTTCTGATTCATAACCAACGGGTTATAAACAACATGTTGAGCAGCTGTGGGTTTTAAAGAAACTGTCGGATACTTACCAGAAAAACCACTACCTCCGCTCCTTCCTGGCTTGCACTTATACCCAGAAGAGCAACCTTTGTTTGTGTAGTTTTTTACCCCACAAGCAAAAAACGCATTTACCAAATACTTATATGGACAGTTAACACTTGTTTGTTTGAACGTAGGTGTTGGGG
>WFTH01000072.1 GCA_015485595.1 Candidatus Microgenomates bacterium | reverse complement strand
GCGTCAGATGTGTATAAGAGACAGGAACTTGAAGAGGTGGTTGATTTTTTAAAAAATCCAAAAAAATATCAGAAGGTCGGTGCTCGCACCCCAAAAGGAGTTCTTTTAATGGGTCCGGCTGGCACCGGTAAGACTTTGTTGGCTCGAGCGGTGGCCGGAGAGGCTAACGTTCAGTTTCTTTCGATTGCCGGGAGTGAGTTTATGGAGATGTTGGTGGGTGTGGGAGCTTCTCGAGTTAGAGATCTTTTTGCTACAGCTAAAAAACTGGCGCCCTCGATTATCTTTATCGATGAGATTGATGCCATTGGTCGCACCCGTGGCGTTGGAGGTTCGATTGGTGGTCATGATGAAAGAGAGCAGACTTTAAATCAGATTTTGGTTGAGATGGATGGTTTTACCCCAAACGATAACGTGGTGGTTATGGCAGCCACTAATCGGAGTGATGTGCTTGATCCAGCTTTAACTAGACCAGGGAGATTTGATCGTCGCGTGGTGGTGACCTTGCCAGATCTAGAGGAGCGGAAGTTTATCTTAAAGATTCATGCCAAAAACAAACCGATAGCAGATGACGTGGATTGGGATAAAGTAGCCAAGCGCACGGTTGGTTTTTCTGGAGCGGATATAGAAAACATGTTAAACGAGGCAGCGATCGCGGTAGCTAGAGAAAACCGAGAAAAAATTACCATGGAGGACATTGAAGAGGCCTCGCTTAAGGTTAAGCTTGGACCAAGTAAAAAACGCTTAAAGGATGAAGAGGAAAGAAAAATGACTGCTTACCATGAAGCTGGTCATGCCTTGGTGGCCCACTTTAGCAAACATGCCGATCCGGTGCATCGAATTAGTATTATCTCCAGAGGTAGAGCTCTAGGTTACACTCTGACCCCACCAGAGAAAGATAAGTTACAAACCACCAAGTCGGAGCTTCTGGATGAGTTGGCGGTCTTATTAGGTGGGCGAGCGGCTGAGATCTTGATTTTTAACGAACTTACTGCTGGCGCTAGCTCGGACATCGAGCGAGCTACGCGCATTGCTCGTGCCATGGTCATGGAGTACGGCATGAGTGATTTGGGACCGATGAACTTTGAGCCGATGTATGAGTTTAGTCGTTATGGCAAAGGATTTGGAGAGCCACTCAAAATTTCAGATGATCTACAAAAACAAGTGGATAAAGAGATTAAAAAGGTGATCGATCAGGCTCAAACACAAGCCCTTGAGCTACTTAAGAAGCACAAGGTTAAGCTAGATAAAGTGGCTCAAAGGCTGATTGAAGTCGAGACGCTAGATGGGGATGAATTTGTGAAACTGGTAGGAAGTGAGAAATAAGAAGTAGGAAGGTGTATTCTTCCTGACTTTTTACTAACAAAGCTAAATAGAATGACAAATAACGAAATTCGAATTTCGAAAAAAGTTTCGTTATTTGAACATTGGTTATTCGTCATTTAATCTAACAACGTTGACTATGCCCAACCATCGCCCCCTACTGCTTCTAATCGACGGTCATGCGCTTATCTATCGCGCTTATCATGCCCTACCAGAACTCACCGACCCAAAAGGCAGGCTGGTAAATGCGGTCTATGGTTTTACTCGTATCTTACTTAATGTGATTCGCCAGTTTCAACCAGACTACATTGCCGTGGCTTTTGACAGTAAAGAAAAGACTATTCGGGCAGATATCGACGAGACCTATAAAGCTAACCGACCGGAGATGCCGGATAATCTCAAACCTCAGATTGAGCTGGTACGTCAGGTGGTGGACGCTCTAAACATTCCTGCTCTTATTTTACCCGGATATGAGGCTGATGACCTTATTGGCACCATTGCTAAGCGAGTCACTCAAGAACGAGATGATGTAGATGTTTTAATTGTAACCGGTGACAAGGATCTTTTACAGTTGGTTGGTGATCGAGTCCATGTTTTTATTCCCAAGCGCGGACGGTTTTCTAGAGATATCGAGTATGATCCGGATCAAGTTAAGGCTAAGCTTGGTGTTTTACCTTCTCAAGTGGTGGATCTTAAGGCTCTTATGGGTGACTCGTCGGATAATATTAAAGGAGTAAAAGGTATCGGCAAAAAGACTGCGGCTAAGCTAATTAACCAGTTTGGCAGTTTAAAGAAACTTTACCAAGCTATCGATGCTGGCACCGACGGTTTATCTGCAAACATTAGGCAGAAGTTAATTGATGGTCGAGCTGATGCGTTTTTAAGCCAAGAGTTGGCCCAGATTCAGCTTAAGGTGCCTGTTAAGTTTGACCTTGAAAGAGCGAGAGTTACCCATTATGACAAAGAGAAGGTGGTTAACTTGTTTGAAGAGCTTGGGTTTCACTCTCTCAAGAAGTATTTACCTCAGGATGAGTTTGAGAAAAGTGTGCAGGAAGCGCTTTTTTAAGATAGAAAAAAAGACTCGCCTCGTTGAAGCTTGACGAGAGTGAGTGGAGGATAGAAGAGTGGTAAAATAGTCGCATGACATCATCTGGACATCAACGTTTCCTTAAAGTTGCTTTAGTTCACGACTACTTGGCTGAGTATGGTGGAGCAGAGAGAGTGCTTGAGACTCTGCACGAGATTTTTCCTGATGCCCCTCTTTACACTGCTTTTGTGGATAAAGAAAGGTTGGGAGATAACTGGAGTCGTTTTAGTAGTTGGCAGATCTATGAGTCTTGGTTAACCAAGATCCCTTTTTATAAAAGACTGTTTTCTCCTCTAAGAATTTTTGCACCCAGTTTTTTTAGCCACTTTGATTTAAGTGATTATGATTTGATAATCTCGTCGACTAACGCCTACTTTGCCAAGGCAGTCACAGTAGATGATGTTAAAAAACACTTTGTTTACTGTCATACTCCCGCTCGATCGCTTTGGGGTTATAGCACCATGACCGACTGGAAGAAAAACCGCTTAATGAATTTTTTTGGCACGCTCATTAATCATTACTTAAGAGTGGTTGACGTTCAAATAGCTAGAGATAACGTGGGCACCTTTATCGCTAACTCCAAAGAGACTCAAAGGCGTATTGCTAAGTTTTATCGCTTGCCCTCAAAAGTTGTCTACCCACCGATGAGTTTATCGTTGCCGAAGAAGTTAACGCCTGCTAGTAAGCGTCATTACTACCTTTATGTCAATCGTTTAGCTCTAGCCAAGCACCCAGAGTTAGCGGTTAAGGCCGCTACTAGACTTAAGTTGCCACTTAAGGTAGTTGGTACCGGCAAGATGCTGTCTAGACTGAAAGAGATGGCGGGTGAAACGGTAGAGTTTTTAGGTTTTGTGGGTGATAACAAGTTGCGCCAACTATACGCCAACGCCAAGGCCTTGCTTTATCCAGTGGAGGACGAAGACTTTGGTATTGTGCCGATTGAAGCCATGAGCTTTGGTACCCCGGTGGTGGCCCATGCTTCTGGCGGACCGCTAGAGACTATTACTCATTTAAAAAATGGAGTTTTGTTTGACACCTTGGACGTTGTCTCACTGATTGAGGCAGTAAAGAAGCTAGATAGACTCTCAGCCACTCCAACTCAGATTCAAAGATCAGTAAAAAAGTTTGCGGACAAAGAGAGGTTTAAGAAGGAAGTCTTAAAGATTGTGGGTTTTACTCCTTACCCATCTCCAAAAACGCCACGTCGTTTGCAAACATAGGAATGTTAACTTTAAGTTCAGCTGAGGTGGTAGAGATATAAAGTCGACTGTTTCTGCCTGAAAGACGTTGAGTTTTAATCAGATACTTGCCTGGATCAATGTTGGTGAAAGTGATCGGCACACTTTCAGCATGTCTGCCTTTTGGGTCAAAGTTGGCAATCACCATCTGAACCTTTTTATCTGGAGTCTTAACTGCTACTCCCTTAACCCAACTACCTTGACCTAAAAGTTGAAGTCGTTGACCTGCAAGTTTGTTGAGTAACTTTAAAGCCTGGTATCTGGGTTTAGGAACGCCTTGGGTCTTTGGTGAAGTTAGAAGCCCCCACCTTCCCCAGTAAGTCTTTCCATTGGGGTCATTACCGTCTTGGATCTCAAACACAAAGCCTCTATCGACTAAACCGATCATGTTTATGGCTCCAGCTACGGTATGAGCGGCTGCAAATCGATTATCATAACCAAAGTGGTTATCGCTTTCATGCCCCCACTCAGTAATCTGAACTTCAGTTAGACCGTCGAACTGAGGATACTGAGATAAAAGTTGTCTTGCATCTTGAGCATCACGTCGATACTGCTGGATGTCGGTGGTGTATCTATGCCAAGAGATGAAGTCTAGCCTAAGGTTGTTCTTGGCGGCATGTTTTAAAAGAGCATCGACCCAGTTTTTGTAAAACGCAGTAGTTGCCGGTCCTCCGATCTTAAATGGTTGGGTACCTTTCGTGTTTGTAGCTCCCCTAACAGCATAGGTATAAAGAGTGAGGTAGTTTTTATTTCCGTAGTACTTCCACTTACCAAAAAGGTCCGGTTCATTCCAGACTTCATAATAAACATCACTGATACCCCTGGTGCCGCTGATGTGTTGCACCGTAGCTTGAACTACTCTCTGCCAGTCTTGCCAGTAGACGGGTTGATCTATAATGTCCCCTCGGCTGATAGCCGGAGGCATGTAAGAAAGTGAGATATAAGGTTTGGCACCTGTAGCCAGAATTTCGTTAATTATTCGATCAAGCTTGCTAAAGTTAAAGGTTAGGTTGCCAGGACTACCTTGAACAATATCATAGAAATCATAGATATGATCGATACGAATATACTCTGGCTTGAGGGCTTTGACTTTTGAGTTTATGGGTTTGAGAGACCAGTTTTTATCCTCTCCACCTTGAGCTAAGTTAAGCCAAGGTCTAGGTAGTTGACCTACGATCTTGGCGGTATCGACTATAAAGTTGGCCGGTCGACCACTAGCTTTGCCAAAAAACTCTCTTACTTTGTCCAGTTGGCTAGCACCAGTAGTGGTGAGGATCAAAAGACCAAGGACTAAAAAACCTTTTATTGCCAGTTTAAGCTTCTCTCTTTTTAGATCTCGTTTTATCATCTTTTTAACACTATAGAGAAGTTTTGTTTTAGAGTAAAGCTTAAAGGAGTTGTCTGGATAGTAGAAGTAAGTTGACAAATTAGCAAAAAAAAGCTAACATTGCTAATATATGATAGATCTAACTCCAAGGCAGATTCAGATACTACGAGCCATTATCGATGAGTTTATCGAGACAGCCGAACCGGTAGGTTCAGAAACAATCGATAAAAAGTATAATATCGGCGTCTCTCCGGCTACTATTAGAAACGAGATGGTGCAGCTTACCAAGCAGGGATATCTTTACAAACCTCATAGCAGTGCTGGACGCATGCCTACCCCTCAAGCCATGAGGCTTTATGTGAATGAGTTGGTAAAAGAGAAAAGCTTGACAGTAGCAGATGAAATCTCTGCTAAAGAACGGATTTGGGAGAGTCGGAACGACCTAGACGACCTGATGAAGAGTATCGCTCAAGTTTTAGCCGAAAAGACCCAAGCTCTAGGTTTAGCTTTACTAGATGATGAGGAGGTTTTTCATTCTGGTTACGCCAACTTGCTCAACATGCCTGAATTTCACGACATAAACGTAATGCGAAACGTACTTCAGTTGATTGAGCAGACTCGTCTAGTGGATGATATCTTTGATTCAAGCGAGAGTGAGAATCAGGTTCAAGTAATCTATGGGGCTGAGTTAGGTAATCGTGATCTTGAGCCGATCAGCATCATCTACACTTCTTGCACAGTTCAAGGTCATGCTTGTAGAGTTGGGGCTTTAGGGTCGGCAAGATTTGACTATACCTATGTTCTACCAATGATGAAGTACATTAGAAAGTTGATGGAGGAGATTGTGGAGTAAGTTAAAAAGATTTTAGATTCTAGATTTTAGATTATAAATTTTAAACTGCTTTTAGATGGTATTAGAATTTGACCTTTATGTCCAAAAAAACTCAAGTTAACCAGCAAAAACAGGACACAAAAAAACAGTTTCACCCTTGTGATGAACTTAAGCGTCAATACCTGAAAAAACTAGCTGAGTATGAAGCAAAACTCAATCAGGCTCGGGAGCGCGAGCTTAAAGCCTTGGCTGACTACAACAACTTAGTTAAGCGCCAAGCAAGTCAACAGTCTCAGCTGGCTGCCATGGCGGCTAGGGAACTTATAGAGAAGCTAATCTCACCCCTGCATCATCTGCAGCTAGCAGCTGAACATCTTGATGACCAAGGGATCAAGATGGTGGTAGATGAGTTTTTAAAGGTGCTTAACGCAGAAGGTTTAGAAGAGATTAATCCTTTAGGTCAAGAGTTTGATGAGCGGACTATGGAAGCGGTAGAAAAAGACGGTAAAGGTCTGAAAGTTAAAAAAGTACTCCAACGTGGTTACCTTTATAAAGGTCAGGTGATTAAGCCGGCAAAGGTTATAGTTGGATAGTTAGATTGATTTACAAACCCAAATTGCTACTAGCAAAACAAGCAGTCTTTTGCTAATATTGCTAGTGAAGGTTTTTTAGTTTAAAAACTTTTAAAAAAAGTACTTAGTTTTTTAAAAAGGAGGAGAGACTATGTCAGACAGTCAAAAAAAGATAACCGGCAAGATTATTGGTGTCGATCTGGGCACCACCAATTCTGCCGTAGCGGCAATGGAAGGTGGTAATCCAAAGATTATTCCAACAGCTGAAGGTAAAAACACCTTCCCTTCGATTGTGGCTTTTAAGGGGGATGAGATCTTGGTTGGTGAACCGGCTAAACGTCAGATGATTTTAAACCCAAAAAGGACGATTAACTCGATCAAACGTTTGATGGGTCGTAAGTTTAAAGACAAGATGGTTCAAGAGACCATTAAGCATGTGGCTTATGAGATCGAGGAGGGTAAAGACGGTATGGCTGTGGTGAGCATTGATGGTAAACAGTACACACCTCAAGAAATCTCTGCCAAGATTCTAGCCAAGGCAAAGCGAGACGCCGAAGGTTACTTGGGCACAGAGATTAAACATGCAGTGATTACCGTACCAGCCTACTTTGATGACTCTCAGCGCCAAGCCACCAAACAGGCAGGTGAGATTGCTGGTCTTAAGGTAGAAAGAATTGTGAACGAGCCAACCGCCGCCGCTTTGGCATATGGTCTGGATAAGAAAGGCAATCGCACTATCGCGGTCTATGATTTGGGTGGCGGCACCTTTGACATCTCGATCTTGGAGATCGGTGATGGTGTGTTTGAGGTTAAGTCTACCAACGGAGACACCTTCTTGGGTGGGGATGACTTTGATCACAAGATCATTGATTGGATTATCTCTGAATTTAAAAAAGAGCATGGTGTGGATTTAAGCAAAGATCCACAAGCTTTGCAAAGAATCAAGGACGCGGCTGAGAAGGCTAAGATCGAACTCTCCACTGCCCAACAGACAGACATCAATCAGCCGTTTATTACTCAAGGCAAAGACGGTCAACCACTACATCTAACCATGACCTTAACTCGCGCCAAGCTTGAAGAGTTGGTTGATGACCTGATTAAAAAAACTTTTGACCCGGTTAAAAAGGCGCTTAAGGATGCTGGGCTTAAAGCCGGTGATGTTGATGATGTGATCTTGGTTGGTGGTCAGACTAGAATGCCTAAGATTCAAAGTGAGGTAGAGAAGTTTTTTGGCAAAACACCTCATAAAGGGGTTAACCCAGACGAAGTGGTGGCAGTTGGCGCTGCCATTCAAGCTGGCGTGATTGGTGGTGATGTTTCGGATGTGGTTTTGCTTGATGTGACTCCGCTAACTTTAGGTCTTGAAACTTTGGGTGGAGTGATGACACCGTTGATTGAGCGAAACACCACCATTCCAACTAGCAAGTCTCAGATCTTTTCCACCGCAGCAGATAATCAGACTCAAGTTGAAATTCATGTTTTACAGGGTGAGCGCCCAATGGCGGCCGATAACAAGTCGCTTGGTCGCTTTATCTTGGATGGTATTCCGCCAGCTCCTAGAGGAGTGCCACAGATTGAGGTTACCTTCGACATCGACTCAAACGGTATTTTAAAGGTAACGGCTAAGGACAAGAAAACCGGCAAGGAACAAAAGATCACTATCCAAAACTCAACTAATTTAACCGAGGAGGAGATCGAGCGCATGAAAAAAGAGGCCGAGGCTCATGCGGAAGAAGACCGGAAGCGTAAGGAACTGGTTGAGGCTAAGAACAAGGCCACCTCGGTAGCTTTTGAGATTAACAAACAGCTTAAGGAGTATGGTGATAAGTTGGATAAAAAGGTTAAAGAAGAGATAGCAGAGTCGGTTAAAAAACTGGAGGAGCTAGCTCAGAAAGAGGATGTAACCAAAGAAGAGCTAGACAAAGCCACCGATACTTTACTTACTCAAGCCCAAAAAATCGGCGAGGTGATGCAAAAAGCGCAGGCGGAAGCCGGCAAGGCAGCAGGTGAGGCAAAGACGGATGCAGGC
>WFTH01000071.1 GCA_015485595.1 Candidatus Microgenomates bacterium | reverse complement strand
GGTGATTAAGAAAAGGAAAGTCTGACTGGGTATAGCTGAAATAGTTAGTGTCAAAAACCAAACTGCGATGACCTAAAACGCTAACAATCTCTCGACCGTTAATAATGTGTCTGCCTAGATCAGCCGTGAATAGATTTATCGGTTTTAAGAAAAAAAGAATCAAGTAAAAAAATAAACTTATTAGAAAAAACCAAAATGATCTTGACCAACCTAAGTCTTGCATGCTTTAATTATTATAACCCTTATCTACCTATTTAGGTGATTTTATCTGAACAACCAACCTTTTAAGAATCAAGTTGCATCTTAAAAGATTAATGTTATAATCAATTTTTGTCCGAAGACAGTGTGCTTTGACACTAGGTCAAGTAAGTCACACCGAGGAAACACGCTTTTTAACAAAAAAACTTAAGTCTCTAAGTTTTTTTGTTTTCTTAAGTATCCCCTCGAGTCTTCGACCGTTATTAGATAAAAAGTTAAAAGATAGAAGAAGTTTTCTTAAACTTAAAATCAAAATCTTTCATCTTCTTTTCTTCTATCTTAAAAAAAAGAAAAGGACCTATGCCAAGTCAAAAAAATCTAGACATCGTTAAGACACTCAAAGAGAAGCTAGCCGAGGCTAAGTCGGTGGTTATCTTTGACTACTCTGGCACTTCGGTTAAGGATCAAGTTGAGTTAAGACATAAAGTCAAAGAAGCCGGCGGTGAGATCTTGGTGACCAAAAACACTCTTATCGGCATCGCTATCGGTAAGGAAGAGATCAAGGATGCCCTTGAGGGCATGAACGCGGTCGCCTTTGCTTACGAAGATGAGGTAGCCCCGATCAAAGCCTTGTTTGAGTTTCATAAAGAGACCGAGAAACTCGAGATTAAAAAAGGCTTAATGAACGACAAGGTTCTAAGTCAAGCCGAGGTTGAGGCACTAAGCAAGTTGCCAAGTAAGACCGAGCTTGTTGCCACCTTAATTGCTCGCATTAAAGGTCCGGGCCAAGGCCTGGTAAACGTCTTTACCGCTAGTACTAGAGACCTAATCTCAGTGCTTAATAACATTGCAAAAAAGTAACTAAAAAATAGGAGATAGAAAGAACTCTTCGATCTTTACAAAAGTAAAAAGTAGTAATTAAAAGTTATAAAAGGAGGAAACCTATGTCAGAAGAAAAAACTGATGAGAAAAAGACTCTTGAGCCTAAGCTGCAAAAGATCGTTGACGCGGTCAAGGAACTTAGCTTAATGGAGGTAGCCGACTTAGTTAAGGCACTTGAGGATGAGTTTGGTGTCTCGGCTGCCGCTCCGGTTATGGTTGGTGGCGCCATGCCAACTGCCGGTGGTGATGCTTCGGCTGCTGCCGAAGAAAAAGATGAGTTTGACGTGATCTTAAAAGACGCCGGCTCAAACAAGATCGCCGCGATTAAGGCTGTGCGCGCTCTTAAACCAGAACTAGGTTTGGGTGAGGCTAAGGCTTTCGTGGAGTCTGCACCTAAGACTGTACTTGAAGCCGCTAACAAAGAAGACGCCGAGAAAGCTAAAAAAGCCTTAGAAGAGGCTGGCTGTGTGGTCGAACTAAAATAAAGTTACCATCTTAAACGATGTCTAACCCCTTAAGGTCTGGCTTAAGGGGTTTTTTTCCTCACTTTACTTGCCTTTATTTAAAAAAACTAACAGGCTGCTTTTCCACCTCTCAAACTATTATAGGATATATTTTTCCACACCTAAAACAACTATAGGTCTTAAAATGTGGAGAAAAATAAAATGCTGATAATTCAATTAATTTTGCCTGTTGACCTAGTTATGCCTAGTCTGCTAATGTTAGAGACGCTTAGTTTTATAAACATAAAGTTTGTTTTATTAAGGTAAGAAAGGACTCTTATGTCAGACGACCCCAAGAAAAAAACCGGCACCGCCACGGCAGCTAGCAAGCTAGATATTAATAATCTACCCGATCTTCTTACCGTTCGCGAAGTGGCAGATCTGCTACGCGTCTCACCTTTAACAATCAAGCGTTGGGGTAAAAGAGGTAAGCTGCCGGCCATTAGAATCAACTCTCGCGGCGACAGGCGTTACAAAAAGGAGTCGGTACTTTGGCTACTTGGAATTAATCCTGATGAACAAAAACAAACCGAAGACTCACCTACTGCCTAGTCTTTTTCTCTAGGTCGATTTTTCTAACCTTACCGATGCGGGTTAGTTTGCCGATTTGACTCTAGAGTACCCAACCACCAACCAAACAAACCTCACCAATCTAAGCTGTCTACGCCAACGCCAAGGTTCTTGAACTAAACGCCAGAGCCACTCCAGCCCTAGTCTCTGCCAAACCAAAGGGGCACGCTCTAGTCGTCCGCCTATCATGTCGATCGCCCCACCCACCACCATGCCCAACTTAACACCTGCCTTATCCAAAAGCTCACGATGTCGAATAAGCCAAAACTCCTGTTCTGGTGCGCCCAGTGCCACCAAGACAATATCAGGCTTAAGTTCGGTGATAACACGAGCAATCATCCGCTCTTCAGTCTTTGTCGGTTTAAGTTTATCCTTATATCCCTCAATCCAAAAAATCACATTTTTACTATGATTTTTAGCTTCTTTAGTCTCCTCCTTCTGCTTATTTGCCAAGGAAGCAAGCTCTTTTTTTTCGATAATTTTTAACTTTGTATTCTTGAATTTTAATTCTAAATTTTCTAAGTTTCTGCCCCCAACCAACAGCACCTTCAAGTCGTTCTCAACCGTAAACCCAAACAACCAACTCACCACATCTACCCCTGTAACTCGTTCCTTAAGACACCGCTTAAGTTTACCTCTAGACTTAAGCCAACAGCTTGCCTTAACCAAACCCACCCCATCCGGAATCAGCCAGTCAAATCGAGAAAGAGCTTTAAAAAAGCCTGGCTGATGGCTTGCCAACACTACTTGTTCTGGATTTGGAGTGGCCAATAGTTTTAGCTTGCTAGCTGATAAAAGGTGATGTCGAAGCTCGGCGATAAATAAGTTAAGTCCACCTGCCCAAAGAGGTAGGTTAAAAATCTCTACCATTTCTTTAGTATCTTTCATCTTGAATATTGTAACATGGCAAAAATCCAAAGATGGTTTTTTTAAGATTGGTTGGCAAGCTAGGACTCACAACCCCAAAGCTCCAGGCTAAGAACCCTCACCAATAACTCTAAACATAATAATAAGTATACTTACTATTATGTTAAGAATGCTTACTAAACAATCTAAGCATACTTGTTGTTTGACAAAACTCATCTGGTTAAGATATACTAAGTATGCTTATAACTTTTATGAAAGAAAGCTTTGCCAGAGAAACCGCCATTATCAGAGCCAGTCTTGGTCAAACTCAAGTCTGGTCACTATTTAACTCACTAGACTTCTGGCTGGACAACCTACCTCAAAAAGTTACTCAACTTTCACTAGAGGGAGAGATTAAAGCTGGAGCTAAAGGTCAGGTTGTTTTTAATGGTCAAACCTACACCTTTAACCTTTTAGCTTGGGAAAAACCACACACTATCTCTATTAAAGTAACCAAAGAAGGTCGCGGTCTTTTTCTCCTACAAATAAACTTAAAAGAAGCCGATCAAACTACTAAACTTAATCTTCATCTTTTTAACTACACCTACCGTTTTTGGCAGAGACTTCTCCCGGGCATGAACGTCAGTCGGTGGTTTAGGCGGTTTAGTCTTAAACTCAAGCAGACTCTTGCAACCGAAACAACAACCGAGTCAAGAAGTCTAAAACCGACAAAACTAAACCTACCTCAAGGTTTTTACCTCTGGCGAAGATCGAACCGCTATACTCGGGAGTTAAAACAGGTGCTTAAACCCTTTAGCCTAACTCCCACCCAGTGGTTTATCTTAAAAGCTATAAACGATCTAAACCAAACAGATAAACAACTTACTCACGAAGATGTGGCTAGCGCACTTAAGCTTCATCCCGTAGTGATTTCTGACATGGTTAAGACATTGGTTAGAAAAAACCTCATACGAAAACTTAAACCGGCCGATAACAAACGGGCTTTTTATCTCTCCCTCTCACCCATCGGTCGTCAGACTTTAGACTTAAGTCTTAAAGTGGTTAAGGACTTTGACCAGCAGTTTTTTACCTAAAAGTTTAAAAACTTAAAAACTTTTGCCTTTTTTGATTTTTTTGGTAGACTACTTAAGCTCATGAAATCAGTCAAACCGAGAAACACCCACCTTAGCTTTTTCTTTATCCCAAGTTACAGCGGGTAGGTGTTCTTAAGTCAAAAGTTTACTTACCCGCTTAAACCAAGCGGGTTTTTTTATTTATGCAAGATAAAATTAATCAGCTAGCCGATTTAAGAAGCGAGATTAACCAAGTTAATCAAGAGCTTGTGAGGCTTTTGGCTAAAAGACAGCGCTTGACTCTTCAGATTGGACAGATCAAAAAACAACTGGGTCGACCGATACTAGATAGATCCAGAGAAGATCAGGTGCTTACTCAAGTAAGGAGTCTGGCCAAAGCTTACCAACTTGACCCCAGTTTTGTCCAAGATCTGTTTTATCTGATTATGGATCAAGCAAAAAAAGTTCAACTAAAAGGCAGGTCATGACCATAGAAACCATTGCTACTTTAGGACCAGCAGGCAGTTGGCACGAGCTTGCAGTCAAGCAGTTAGCCCCTGAAGCAAAAGTCTGCTTTGCTTCAAGTTTCAACCAAGTAGTTAAGCTACTTCTTAAGCATAAAGTCCAAGGTGTAATACTGGCTCTTAGAAATAACTTGGTTGGGGAGATAAAAGAGGTAAAAAAGCTAAGAACCAGACACAACCTAAAACTCAAGACTACCACCGAGCTTAAGATCGTTCACCACCTCTGGAGCAACGATCCGATCAAGCTTAATCAGCTGGAGCTGGTTGTGTCTCACCCTGCAGCCCTAACCCAGTGTCAGCGTTTCCTTAAGACCCACCGATTAAAAACCCAAACCAGCTCAAGCACTACCACTGCCGCCCTAAAACTACTCAAGACAACCAGAAAGCTGGCCGCCATTGCCGGTCCCACAATCGGCAACAAACTAGGTCTAACTTGCTTGGCAGAAGATATTGGAGATGGACCAAGCTTGACTGAGTTTGGTCTTTTTTACCTGTAGTTTTAATAACTTAGAAATAATTCAAAAGAAAGGAGGTTATGACATCAACCAAGTTAGCTAAGCGAACTCAGAAACTACTTGATACCACCGTGATCGATCTTTTAAAGGCCGCGGCCAATCCAAACGTGATCTCGCTTGGAGGTGGCATCCCGGCGTCAAGAACCTTTCCCACCCTACAACTAGCTCGAATTACGAACCAGATCATGCAAGAAGCCCCGATTCAAGCGCTTCAATACCACCAAACCGCCGGACTCAGCCGGTTAAGAAAGCTTATCGCACACCAGCTTAGCCAAGAGTGGGGAAGGCAGCTTAGCGACCAGAACGTCCTAATTACCACCGGCTCTCAACAAGGTTTGGATTTGGTTAGTAAAGCGCTCCTTGATGCCAAAGACATCGTCTTGACAAACAACCCAACCTACTTCGTGGCTTTACAGACCTTTTACGCTTATGAAGCGCAGATTCAAGCACTCTCTTTAACTCAAGCTGGTCCAGATCTTGACCAGCTTCAAGCCAAGCTTCAAAAAAAGAAGCCTAAGTTTTACTACGTCATCCCTACCTTTCAAAACCCCACCGGTATCTGCTGGTCAAGCAAAACTCGCCAAGAGGTGCTTGTCCTGGCAGAGAAACACGGGCTGACGATCATCGAGGACGATCCTTATAGCCAGCTCTACTTTAGCCAAAGACCACCTCTACCTCTGGCGGCAAGCTCGGAAAAAGTCATCTATCTAGGCACCTTCTCCAAAACTCTAGCTCCTGGCTTAAGAGTTGGTTTTGTGGTGGCCTCAGCTCAAGTTATTCGCCAGCTCACCCTTATTAAACAGAGTATGGACCTACATAGTGCCATCCTACCTCAAATGATGGTGGCTAAGTTTTTGGCCAAAGAGAAACTTTATCAAGCTCACCTTGACTCAACTAGACAATTTTACCGTCAGCAAGCAGCCAAACTTAAAACACTACTTACTCAAGAACTAAGTCAACTCGCCCAGTGGTCCACTCCCAAAGGGGGTATGTTCTTTTGGTTAAAACTAAAAAGTAAGTCCCTAGATACCAAAAAACTCCTTAGTTTAGCGCTTAAACTTAAGGTGGCCTATGTACCGGGGGCGGTCTTTTATGTTCAAAAACCAGCCAGAAACACTCTTAGGCTCAGTTATGCCACCGTTACTCCTACTGATCTAGAACTGGCGGTTAAGCGACTGGCTCTGTTAGTGAAAAAAGCAAAGAGGCGTTAAGAGTGGTCTGTTTTTTTAACTCAGTCAGCTTGACCTTTTTTAGGTTGGCCACATAATCGGCAATCACCGCCACATGTCTTGGCTCGGCGGCTCGATCTTTAAACCTTAGACCCTGTTTCTGACTTCTTTCTGGTTCAGGCAAAAGATAAGGTGAGTCGGTCTCCAAAACCAGCATCTCAAGCGGCACCTGCTGAATAAACTTGGCTTTTTTATGATCGTAGGTAACATCGCCATCCACACCAAGAAAAAAGCGATGCTTCTTAGCAAACTCAAGCAAACGCTCATCCGGCTCACAACAGTGAAAGACCGTCTTCTGGGGCAGGATTAAGTCAGGCCGCTTAGCAAAAACCTTCAAAAGATCCTCGACCGCCTCTCGATTGTGAATAATCAGAGCCAGATCATGATCGCGGGCCAGCTCAGCTTGCATAATAAAGAAGGCTTGCTGCCAACTAAGGTACTCTTGAGTAATCTCAAGCGTCTCGTACTGGGTCTTTTCATAAAAGTGTCTGTCAAAACCTACCTCACCCACGGCCACCACCTCTTGAGGACTGGCTTTAATAAGCTCTACTAGCTGTTCCCTAACGGTCTCGACTACCTTCAACCTTAAGTCATCAAGTGACTCTCCGGTTACTTGAGCTTGACTCTTGGCCTTTTCTAAAAACCTCCAGACGTGGTGTGGGTGCACTCCAACCGCTGCCTTTATCTCCGGATACACCTTCGCCTGACGCACCGCCAGGCGAGAGTTTTTTAGATCCGAACCAACCACGATCAAGCGATCGACCCCTGCCTCGCAAGCTCTAGCAATAACCTGATCCACCTGAGATTTAAAGATCTTAAAGTTAGTATGACAGTGAGTGTCGATTAGCATCTTAAGATAAGCTATACTATATAGACCGATGAAAAAATATCAAGAATTAAGAGAAAAGTACCCGAGATTTCTCTATCTTTTAAGCACAGTTGAGGTTAAAAACAACCAACTGAAACTTGCTTGGCACTTTCGTATTAAAGGTCAAGTTAATAATCTAGACTTTCACCCTTCTTTGACCATTCCCTTACCAACATCAACGTCCTCGACACCAACAACTAAACCAACACCAAACAACCTAGAACTACCCTCCTACTTAATCCCTCTAGGTGGCGGCAAAGACTCGATCGTCACTTTAGAACTTATTAAACAAATCTATAATCTAAAATCGAGAATTTATAATCCAGTCTATGCCTTTGCCATTAACCCTACAAACGCTATCAAGCAGACTGCCCAGATTGCTGACGTACCTTTAATCTCGGTCAAGCGCCAACTTGACCCAACCATGCTTAAGTTAAACAACCAAGGTTTTCTAAATGGACACACTCCTTTTTCCGCCCTGGTGGCTTTTGTCTCGACCCTAGTGGCCAAGTTTTACCAGCTTAATAATATCGCCCTCTCAAACGAGTCAAGCGCAAACGAACCGACGCTTTTCTGGCAAGGACATCCGATTAATCATCAATACTCCAAAAGCTTGCAGTTTGAAAGCAACTTTAGAGACTATCTAGCAAGCTCACCTGTCGACGTTAAAAACCTAGCCTTTTACATCGGTCTGGTCGAAATGCTTTCCTACTGGAAGCTAACCGCTTCGCCGGAAATAATCATTCAGGCTGGAGATCTTAATCAAAACCAACTTAAGTTCTGGCAAGATCTGCTTCTCAATGGCCTAAGCGAGTACTTTTATGTTAACCAGATTCCTTTTTGGGAAGAGGGGTTTGTTAAGTGGCGGGTAGAAGAATCAATCAAGGATGTTAAGATTAAAAAACCCGCTACTCAGATGCGAAACACTAGCGGTAGCGGCGGACAAAACAGTTCCAACTACTTCTCCTTTCTCCGCCCGCTCCATGAGCTTCAGATCGCCAAGCTCTTTGCCCAGATCGGCAAACCTTACTTTCAAGTTTTTCGCTCCTGCAATGTCGGCCAAAAACAAGGTATCTGGTGTAATGCTTGCCCTAAGTGTCTGTTTGCCTTTTGTATGATCTTTCCCTTTGTGGGCGAAGTTCAGGCGCTTGAAATTTGGGGA
This sequence comes from Candidatus Microgenomates bacterium, assembly GCA_015485595.1. Taxonomy (GTDB): domain Bacteria; phylum Patescibacteriota; class Microgenomatia; order UBA1400; family PJMF01; genus WFTH01. The sequence continues at coordinate 739 of WFTH01000071.1, read as the reverse complement.
GAAAATCTGCTTCAGAAAAAGTCTCTGCTTCAAACAGCTTACCAACTTATTGGAGCTAAGATCGATGATAAACAGAACGTTAAACCGTTTGAGTGTGTCGGAACTAAGCTTGAGTCGCTAGTGGCCTTCTGGCTAGCAACCAAGTGGTATAAAAAGCATAAGCAGTCGCTACCTTATATCCTAAAACAGTTTGAGAAAAACATCTTTCCCCAATATCAAGATCTTGATCAAAAAGCCAAAGAGATCTTAAGTTCTTTTGATAAAAACAACCACCTTCCTAAGAGCCTCGAGACGTTTTTAGAAAAAAACATTCAAAATCCAAAATTTAAAATCCAAAATTTAAAATTTTTGATCTTTGGTCTTGGGCGCGAAGGCCTCTCCACTTTCAACTTTCTTTCCCGCCAAGGAGTTAGTCCAAAAAACACTATCTTGGTTGATGACAAGCCGGCAAACAAGCTCTCAAGTCAGTGGCAAGAAGTCATCAAGCAGTACTCATTGAAAGTGATAACACCAGCAGAAATTATGAGTTCGGAGTCAAAAGTTGGGAGTCTTAAGCTAAAAAAAACCAACTCCCAACCCCCAACTTCAAGCTCCCAACTATTAATTATCAAGTCTCCCGGCATCCCTCACTCTCACCCTCTTATCAAGTGGGCACATCAACATCATCTTCCCATCACTAGTAATACCCAGATGTTTTTTGAAACGGTGAGAAAATTAAATAATAAGCCTGATATCCAGG
>WFTH01000070.1 GCA_015485595.1 Candidatus Microgenomates bacterium | reverse complement strand
GTACAGGCGTTTGGACACCAAGTTCGACTACTACTTTTTTGAGAGCCAAGTGGGGGAGGTGGGATATGAGATCGTCAAAAAATTTTTAACTCAAGGTATTTTTCAAGAGAGCGAAGGAGCGGTTATCTTTCCAGGAGAAAAGTACGGTCTTCATAATCGAGTTTTTATTAACTCGCTCGGTTTGCCGACCTATGAAGCTAAAGAGCTTGGTCTAGCGCCAACTAAGTATCAGCAGTTTGCTTATGACCGGTCGATCATTGTCACCGCTAACGAGATTGACGACTACTTTAAGGTGCTTTTGAAGGCGATGGAGCTTACCTTGCCCGATCTAGCTAAAAAGACCAAGCACATCTCCCATGGCATGGTGAAGTTAACCACTGGCAAGATGTCCTCGCGAACCGGCCAGGTAGTTAAGACTAAGGACCTGCTTGATCAAGTTGAAGAGTTGGTCCAAGAGACATTAGACCAGAGGCAGGGGCTGTCAGCGACGGAAAAAAGGCAGATTGCCGGCAAGTTGGCAGTAGCTGCGGTAAAGTATGCCTTTTTACGCTCGGCCATTGGCGCAGATATCGTTTTTAATCCCAAGAAAGCGGTAGCTTTAAATGGTGAGTCTGGTCCTTACTTAATGTATAGCTATGTTAGAACCCAGTCGGTTTGGCGTCGTTTAGAAAGTAAGTTTGGTTTGAACAAAGAGTTAGTGATTGATACATTATTAAGTAGTAAAGATGATTTAAGTAAACTAGGTGTTGGAGATATAGAAAGTAAAGAGTTGGATATATTACGAAAGCTTAATCAATATTTTGATGTTGTAGTCCAAAATGTTCATGAGACCAAACCTCACCTTTTGGCTAACTATCTTTTTGATCTAGCTCAAAGTTTTAGCCGCTTTTATGAGTCAGTGCCGATTCTATCGGAATTAAAGATTAAAAATGGAAAGTTGAAAGTTAATAACCTGCCAAGAAAAACTCTAAGGCGGCTTTTAATAATCGAGATGACAGGTCAGGTTCTAAAACACGGTCTGTGGGTTTTGGGAATTGAGACGGTGGAGAAGATGTAATTAATTACTAATTAAAAATTAAAAATGTAAAATGGCAGATCCGTGTTGTCATTTTAAACTATCAAGGCGTTAGCCCTGATGAGTTCTCTTACATGAGTGGTTTGAGATCATGAATCAAGTTTAGGATGACAGAGAGAAATGGAGCTTAAGCCTTAGACAAGGAGTTTTATGAAATATAAACGTTTTGAGCTAGATAATGGCCTAAGAGTCATTTTGGTGCCGATGGAGTCGGTAGAGTCGGCTACCGTTTTGGTGTTGGGCAACACTGGCTCGCGGTTTGAGACTAAAGATCAGTGGGGCATTGCTCACTTTTTTGAACATATGGTGTTTAAAGGAACCAAGAGCTACCCTTCACCGCTTGATATAGCCTTGGCTTTTGACTCGATTGGGGCAATCAGCAATGCCTTTACCAGTAAGGAGTATACTGGCTATTTTGCCAAGACTGCCAGCAAACATATTCCTTTGGCTTTGGAGGTGCTTTCGGAGATGATGTTTTTTCCTTTACTTAAGGAAGCTGGTATTAAGCGCGAAAGTGGGGTGATTACCGAGGAGATTAACATGTATCTGGATCAGCCGATGCAGCAGGTGGGTAACGAGTTTGAGAAGCTTATGTACGCCGGATCAGGTTTGGCTCATGATATTTTAGGAACAAAAAAGTCGGTAGCTTCGTTTACATCGGATGATTTTAGGCGGTTTTTAGCTCGGTGGTATGGGCCAGCCAACCTAACCTTAGTGATAGCTGGTGATGCCGACTCACTCACTCAGCCAGACCTCGGCAAGCAGATAGAGAAAAACTTCAACTTAGATCTAAAGGATCGAGAGAGTCAACGTCAAGCTACTTATCAGCTAGCCAAGAAAGAAAGACGCTTCGGTTCTGGTCTACTGAAAGTGATTGAGAAAAAGACCGAGCAGGCTCACTTAGTGCTGGCTTGGCCAGGCCTTAATCTAAAAGATAAGCGACGTCCAGCGCTTTCCCTACTCTCAGTCATTATGGGAGGCAACATGAGCTCGCGGTTGTTTGTGGAGGTAAGAGAAAAGCGTGGTTTGGGTTACTATGTGCGGGCCGAGGCTGACTACTACCACCAAACAGGTTCGTTTGGGGCTTCAGCTGGGGTTGATCCTAGCAGGGTGCATCAGGCAGTGGAGGTGATTGTTAATCAATTTAAGCAGTTAGCTGAAGGTAAAAGACCGATAACCCAGACAGAACTTGAAAATGCCAAGGAGTATCTAACCGGTCAAGTGAGCTTATCGCTTGAGGATAGTCGGAGTGTGGCTCAGTGGTTTGGGCTTAAGGATGTCTTAATGGATAAGATCAAGACTCCAGAAGAGAGCTTAGTCGAGATCAGGGCGGTTACCTTGAATGAGATAAACGAGTTAGCCAAAGAGTTGATCCAATCAGGTCAGATGAGACTAGCTGTGATCGGGCCGTTTAAAGAGAGCGAGTTTAGAAAGTATGTAGAGTAGTTTTATATAGACACTAGATGTTGGATACTGGATAAACATTGATTGTCATTCTGAAAATTCAAGGCGAAGCCATGAAGTATTTAAGAATCTCAAGTAGAATGTTTTAGATAGAAGATAGAAGATAGAAGATGGAAGATGGAAGTTTCGAATTTAGAATTTAAAGCTTTTCTTTTGTGGGGGCTGACAAACACACTTGATTATAGTAAATTAAAGCCATCAACTACTTGACATAAAAATTGACAAAAAAGAAAGGATCTTTATGTCCAAAGACAGCTCTCCAAAAACCACCCGTACCGCCGTTTTGGTTAAACCAGATGGCTTGCAACGTGGTTTAATTGGCGAGATTATTAGTCGCTTTGAGCGTAAGGGTTTGAAGTTAGTGGGGGTTAAGATGGTGAGCATGACCGATGCCCAGCTAACCGAGTGGTACCATGAGCATAAAGACAAGCCTTTTTTTGGTGATTTAAAGGAGTTTATGGCCAGTCTGCCGGTGGTGGCTATGGTTTGGGAGGGTATTGACGCCGTGCCAGTAGTGCGCAAGCTAATCGGTACTACCTCTGGCCGAGAAGCTGAGGCCGGCTCGATTCGCGGTGATTTTGGCATGAGTAAGCAGTACAACTTAATTCATGCTTCCTCTTCAGCTGAGGATGCCAAGCGCGAGATCGAGATTCTTTTTAACGTAGATGAGCTCTTTAGCTACCGTAGCGCCTTAGAGACGGTGATCTATGCAGAGGAGGAGCTTAAGCTTTTGGAGGAGTAAGGGTTAATAATTGAAAATAAAAATGCAGGATTAAAGGTGGTTGTCATAACGAAGAATGTAGAGTTGAAGGTTGAGAGCTGATAGTTAGAAGTATTAGGTTTTGAAAAGTAGGAGGGGTGAAAGAAGTATAAGAATTAAAAGACTTAGTGAAAGGAAGAGTATGGGGATAGAATCAACAAGCGCCGCTTATAATCAAGATAAAGGTCCAAAACTTGAAACCCTTGGTAAGTATAATCAAGAGATGAAAGAGGTGCTGGTTAAGCTTTCTAATGTAGAGTCTGGAGATAACCATGTAACTTTTGATTCTTTTAAAAAACTTTTTAAAGAAACACATCCATCGCTTGCTTACCAAGAAGGTATTGATAACATACTTTTTAGTTTTTGGGAGGAGCGTGTAGATGAACCTATGGCTAAGGCAAGGGAGTATATTGATGATCCTCAAAAGCCACTTGTTAACACTGCTAACGAACTTCAACGATTTAAAGATGAGGGGTTACCCTTTGTTAATCTCGCTCTTGCAAGAGGAGAGACAACCATCAAGGCTTGTTATCTACTAGATAATTTAATAAATTTTCTTCGTAGGGCAGACTTGGTACTAACTAAAGCTAGATCGGTTAAGGATGAAAAGGTTATGAAGCTTATGGCAGATGCTAAAGCACATTATCCAGCAGTCTCACGTGGGGTGTTGTTTGCTAAAGCGGGTAAAGGATCGTGGTATAGAGAGTACCTGCAAATACAGGAAAAACATCATCGAAGATCCTTGTCTCTTTCGCAACGAGCCAGAGAAGCTGCGCAGGCCGTTTTTAAAAGATTGTTTATTAGATGAAAAAGTTAATTCAAAAAGATAAAACGTTAACTTTCACCATGTTTTAATCATCTTCTCTTAAGTGTGATCTAATTTGAGCGAGTGTGCCGCTGCTGGGACTTGAACCCAGATCTTAGGCTCCGGAGGCCCACGTTCTATCCAGTTGAACTACAGCGACGTTATGTCGTTTGTTTGATACTCATCTGCTTCGCAAACTCTCGGTCGGGCTTGCCGCTTGCGGCAACCCCGACGCTACCGTTAGTGCTTCGCATCTGAGCATCAAACAAGAATTAAGCTAGCAACCCAAGTTAGAGTGATTAATACCAGCAGTGTTGTTAAACTGTCGGAGTGGCCGGACTCGAACCGGCGACCTCTGCGTCCCGAACGCAGCACTCTAGCCATCTGAGCTACACTCCGTGTGCTCCCACCAGGAATCGAACCTGGAACTAGCGCTTAGGAGGCGCTCGTTATATCCGTTTAACTATGGGAGCGTTTTATTGTTATTTTAACACCAAAGTTGCTTGGCGGAGGCGCTCGTTATCCCCCTGCGGGCGACAGGTATCCGTTTAACTATGGGAGCTTTAAGAACAGAAAGTATTATAACTCAAACCCTACTCAAGCTCGATAGCATAAAGGTTAAGAGGTGAAGTGGGAGAGAAGGTGGTGTAGATGATCAGACGGCTGCCATCTGGCCAAGGATAGACGAACTGGTCCACCAAGTTACCAGAATAGATGTTGTGCTCGTTAGTACCGTCATACTCTTTGATTCTAATCGTGCTTTTTTCTGCTTTAAACAAGTGGGCTGAGTCAGGGAACCATTGGTAGGTGTCAGCATAAAGAGGTGAGTGATAGACTCGCCAGTTTTTGGATGTCTGGATCGGGTTTTTTTCTTGAAGTGATCGATAGGCGCTTTTGGAGGCTGTCTCTAGGAGGCTAAGTTTTAGGTTGGAATCTAGGGTAAGTAGCTGCTTCTTTGGTCTTGAGGTCTCTGTTTCTTGACCAACCTTAAAGTTTCTGTCTTCCTCACGATCGTAGACGTAGATCGAGCCTGGTTTAAGGTTTCTTTCTTGAACTTGAGTGCTGGCAGCTGGCAAGGGTGGGACAAGATTATCTGGCAGACTCACGCTAGCGCTGGCTGTGTAAAGCAGTCGCTTTTTATCTGGAGAAAAGTAGACGTTATAGGCGCTTTGGGTAGCCAGTTGAATAACTTCTTTGGGAAACTTGCTTAAAAACTGCTTCTCTTTTAAAAACATCTCTTGCTCCCAGGCATCAAGCGTCTCTTTAAACTCTGAAGTAGTGAGTGGTCGTTTGGTTTTAAGATCTGTAAACTTGTCAATCTCTACTAGGTAACTTTTTTTTGGTGTAACCAAGATAAGTGCATCGCTGTCTGGTGACCAGATAAAGTCCGCCCGAGTTAGATCAAGAAAAGTTGGTTGATTGGTTAGTTGCCTAGGTCCTTTTTGGAGTGAGAGGGGGTTGTTAGCTAGCTCAAGCAGCCAGAGTCCGTTCTTTGCCTGACTAGAGTTTGAAGCGGTAAAGTAGATTAGCTTCTGTCCGTCTGGTGAAGGAGAGAGATTTTCCACCCCAATAAAGGTTAGAGG
>WFTH01000069.1 GCA_015485595.1 Candidatus Microgenomates bacterium | reverse complement strand
CTGATCGGCTTATTATGTTTTTGACTTAACTCTTGAGCATAGCTAATACCCACCTCAAGGGCTGGAGCCAAACCGGGACCGACGGTAACCGTGATCTCATCTACCTCATCAATTCTCACTCCAGCACGTTTAAGCGCCAGCTCAACCGTGGGCTTGATATTTTCTTTATGAGCTTGTTTGGCGATAGTTGGAAAGACACCGCCGTAAGGTTTGTGTAGATCTACTTGGGAAGCAACTACGTTAGACCAGACTTCTAAGCCACAAACGACCGCGGCCGAGGTTTCATCACAGGAAGTGTCAATTGCGAGAGTGAGCATGGTAGAGATTAATGATTAGTAATTAATGATTGATGATTAATGAACTAGTTATCGAACATCAATTGTTAAATAAGGATCAAATTACAAGTTCTAAACTTATCAACTCTAAATTAAATAACTAATGACGAATTTCAAAATCCGAAATAGTTTCGTTATTTGAACATTCGTCATTCGTCATTGAATTCAACATCGTTTGATTATTAGTAATTGATGTTTGCTTATTTTACTACCACTTTCCTTTTTTTACCCCCCAAGTCCTCAAGTTTTACTTCAACTAAACGCGCATTTTTTGCTTTTACTATCTCTTTTAACTCTTGTTCTCCTTGCTGCCACCACTCGATTACCACCAGGTTGTAAGGTTTTATCAACCGATCAATCTCAAGTCGCTCAAGTACTTGAGGATCATCAATGCGCCATAGATCTAGGTGATGTAGCTTGCCTTTTGCCTGACTTTTTTGCCAGTCGTACTCGGTCATATAAGTATAGGTGGGTGAAACTACTGGCTCATTGATGTTTAGATAGCGAGCTAAGCCTTGAGTAAATGTAGTTTTGCCGGCACCGAGTGCGCCGCTTAAAGCAAAAACTAGGCCTGTTTCTTGGAGGTCCTGCCAGTGCTTAAGTAAGAGCTTGCCGGCAAGTTGTCTAGTTTCTTGTGGATTATTGGTGATAAAGTTGGGAGTTGGGAGTTGGGAGTTGGGAGTTGGACTCTTGAGATTTAAGGTAGACACATTAACATTTCCTTGCCTCATTGTCAAAGGCGTAGATAAGGTGGTGTCTATCACGGTCGAGGGTGGATTTTTGGGTAGTCTACCGGCATCAAGCACTAGATCGATTAAGGTTTGCTGTTTTTTGGACGTGTATTTAAAGATGGTCTCAACATCGTAAGGTCTGGGTTTACCAGAAACGTTAGCCGAGGTGGCGGTAATGGGCTTACCTAACGCCCTAACGATCTCGATGACCAACGGATAGTCAGGGATACGCACCCCTAAAGTACCAAACTCGCTCTCAACTCCTTTGGCCACTTGCCCTAAACCTTCAGAGACCACCGTGATCGGACCAGGCAGAAACTGCTGATAGAGATTTACCGCCTGCTCGTTTAGCCTAACGTACTTTTGAGCCATCGCTTTGTCACTGACTGCAATAGACAGAGGTTTGCCCTCTCGACGAGCTTTAAACCGCATCAACTTACTCACCGCCTCTTGATTAGTAGCATCAACTCCCAAGCCATAGACCGTTTCGGTGGGGTAGATAATCAAGCCGCCAGCTTTAAGTGTTTTTACTGCTTGGCGGACAATCTTGTTCTCTGATGTGGTAGCTAAGTTAAGTATGGTCATGGTTTATTAATAACTAATAACGAATTTCGAAATCCGAAACAGTTTTGTAATTTGAACATTCATTATTCGGGTTTTTTATTTAACATAGTTTGGTATTTGACTTATTGGTGCTTGATTATTAACCCCGTATTATACCTTTTGTTTGAAATCTTGTTATAATGGGGCATAAACTATGAAACAAGTTAAGTCTAAAAAAGCCTTACAACTATTTATTAGACAAAGAGAGCTTAAGGCTATTTATAATCTTTTTACTCAAGTAAATCGTTTTAGCGAGACCAAAAAACGTCAGTGGCTGAAGGAAAATAGCGAGCTAGTAACCGATGCCTTTATGTCCTTCTTGGAGCTTAATAAAGAAGATATCGATCAAGTGAGTCTTAACCAAGAAACAAGTGAGCTTTCACTTGAGTTTTTGGAACTTTTAACCCAGACAACAGACGAGATGGAGAGAGCTTTTGATCCAAAAGAAAAGCTTGAAGTTTAAAAAAACATGTTCACCTTTATTAGTCATCTTTTTACCACCTTTATCTATCAGCCATTTTTTAATCTCTTGGTTTTTATCTACTGGCTGCTTGGGCTAACCGGACAACCAGATATGGGGGTAGCGGTGATTATTATGTCTTTTTTGATCCGCATTATCTTACTACCCACCACTATCGCAGCCGACAAGACAGAGAAGCAGCGCCATGAGATTGGTCAGAAGTTGAAAGAGCTAGAAGTCAAGTACGCCAACGAGCCGATTCGATTCAAGCAAGAACGCCGCAAGCTCATGAGAAAGAGTAAAGGGGCAATCTTAAGCGAGATGATTAACCTGGGGATTCAGGTGATTGTTGCCCTGATGCTTTGGCGTATCTTTAAAACCGGGCTTGAGGGTAAGGACATTCACCTTATCTATAGCTGGATGCCAGAGGTTAAACTGCCGTTTAACCTGATGTTTTTAGGCAAGTATGACTTGAGTAAGCCTAGCTTGACCCTTAACCTGATTCAGTCTCTGGCCATCTTTATCTTTGAGGTCATCTTAGCTATCTCAGCACCTTATCGGGTAAGTCGCAAGGATGTAGTTCGGATGCAGCTGGTTTTACCGGTGGTTTCTTTCTTAATCTTTATGTTCTTGCCCTCTGGTAAAAAGCTGTTTATTATTACCTCACTTATCTTTAGTATCGGGTTTCATCTAATTAAGATTGCCAGAAGAAGTTTTGATCGATATACAGAAAGACGTTTGCTACTAGAGGAAAAAGGTTAGTTGCTAAAACCAGTGTATGAAGCTTAGTTTTGTGTTAGAATAGGATTCTATGGAGTTTGACAAGCTAGTAGTCTCATTTTTAGTTGACGAGGTTGTTGGTGGATTTTTTATCTCGGTACCTCCAGGCCATGTAGCTTGTGTTTATGACCGAGGTCGAGGTGTTTTACCCAAGGTGTGGGGTCCAGGGCTTCATTTTAAAATTCCCTTTTGGCAAGTAGCCAAGTTGTTTAACGCTCAGCTTTTGGAGTACTCGATTCGAGAGGGCTTTAAGTTCGACCATAACTCAGAGGCACTGGGAGACCTTCCGATCGTAACTAACACCAAAGATGGTTATGACATCGCTATCGAGGGCTCGATTCTTTTTAGGATCGACAAAGCTAACGCGCCTGAGCTTTGGGAGAGCTTGGGTGAGCATGTGGTTTCGAAAGTGGTTAGGCCAGCTTCAAGGAGCATTATTGCCTCGGTTTTTTCTAATGTTAATCTAGATCAAATCAAGTACCACCGAAAAGAGGTTGAGGCTATTACCCAAAAAGAGCTACAGAAGTATTTTGAGAACAAAGGTCTAAACTGCGAGGGCTTTTTACTCTCTGCGGTTAAGAGTGTGACCAAGGATGGACATCTCGGTCAGAAGTTGATTAATGGTGGGAGTGGTCAGCTAGATAAAAAAGAACCAGTCAGTCAGCCTGGAGCTAAAGAGAAGGTCAAGCAGTCTTTAACCGGTTTGAAGGCGGCTGCTAGCCAGAAACAGCTTAAGACCGATGATCAACCGATCGGCGAGATCAAGATTAGTGGCTAGTTTTTATCTCCTTAAATTAGCAGTTAAATTAAGTGCTTGACAAATTTTTAGCAGTTAGTTAATATGTCTGCTGATTTACCCATTTAAACCAAAAAGTTAAAAAAAAGTATAAAGTAGTTGTCTTTAACAGTTTCTTCTTTAAAAGAAAGGAGTCTTTATGCCAGATGTTGACATCAAAAAAATTAAACCACTGGCTGGTTATGTCTTGGTTGAGCCTGCTAAGGTTGAAACCAAAACTCCCGCAGGAATCTATTTGCCAGAGGATGCGGGAGAAAAACCACAGTACGGGACGGTTTTGGCCTGCGGTGGTTCGATCTGGGAAAGTGGTGTAAAGGAGATTAAGTCTCCGGTTAAACCAGGAGATAAGGT
>WFTH01000068.1 GCA_015485595.1 Candidatus Microgenomates bacterium | reverse complement strand
TACTTGTTATGTTTAACTATATTTAAAAACTTGGGTTTGTGATTTTTTCAAGTAACACTGAGCCGATCTGCTTGTTTGGATAACATTGCAAGCGTTTCTATCGGCGAGATTTGGCAGCTTGATAAAAATCATAAACCTAAGTTTTTAAGGTAATTTTCAAGAACATCAACTAACTTTTAAATTAATAATGGCAACAAGCCCTAAACTCCTTTATACTACAAAAGCGTGTTAAGTGAAAAAGTAGAAAACTACTACCGACACCGACGAGTTTTAGTCACTGGCGCCGCCGGTTTTTTAGGTTCTCACCTAGTCGATGCCTTACTTGAAGCTGGCGCCAGCGTGGTTGGAGTAGATAATCTAGTCACCGGCAAACTCAAAAACCTAAAAAAAGCTTTAACCTCACCTCACTTTGAGTTTATTCAAGCCGACGTCACTCAACCACCAACAAGCTACCTAGACAAAGCTACTAACTCAAACTTTGACCTTGTTTTTCACTTTGCCTCGCCAGCTAGTCCACCTCGATACCAAGAGAAACCAATACAGACCTACCTGGTAAACTCCTTAGGCACCCACCTGCTTTTAAGCTGGTTAAAAGAAACCAACCCAAAAGCTCGTTTTATCTTTGCCTCAACTTCTGAGGTTTACGGCAACCCAGAGATTCACCCTCAGCCAGAGACCTACTGGGGTAACGTAAACCCAAACGGAGTTCGGTCTTGTTATGATGAAGCCAAAAGGCTGGGAGAGACTATCTGCGGTGTTTGGGAAAGAGACTTTGGCCTAGATGTTAGGATAGCCCGCATCTTTAACACCTACGGCCCCAGGCTTGATCCGGATGATGGCCGGGTAGTCTCTAACTTTATCAAGCAAGCTAAGCTTAAAAAACCCCTAACCATCTATGGCGAGGGCACTCAAACCAGATCGTACTGCTATGTCTTGGATCTAGTTGTTGGCTTTTTAAAACTAGCATCTTTACCAGATCTAAAAGGCCAGACAATTAATCTGGGTAACCCCGAGGAGTATACCGTGCGCGAAACAGCTCAGATTATCTGGTCTACCATCAATCCAGATAAAAAACTTAGGCTTAAGTTTAAGCCACTGCCAAAAGACGACCCTGTCCGCCGTCGACCGGATATTAGCAAGGCCAAGAAGTTGTTAGGGTGGGAGCCAAAGATTGACTTTAGGACGGGGGTAAGGTTAATGGTTGGAGGTCGGGATGTTTAGATACTAGATACTAGATACTGGATACTGGAGATTAGATTTTAGATTACGTAGTAAATAACCGACAGCTAAAGAGTGAGTTTAAACCCTTACAAGCTACTAAAACAAACTTGGACGAACGTGCTTAAAAAGCTTTGAGGTTTTTTAAGAAAACAAGTTTTACCTAAAACAAACCTGTTTCTTCAAAAAGGGATTAAGGTGAAGCAGATAAGGTTAAAATGAGCAACTTAATTCTGGCAATCGACCCAGGTTATGATCGTGTTGGCTGGGCTGTCGGTGTCAAAGACAGACGTAAACCAAAAGTACTTGAGCTGGGACTGATCCAAACAGACAAAACCAAACCCATCTTTAAACGCTACCAAGAGATCATCCATAAACTAAAAAAGCTTATTAGCCATCACCAACCGACCGAGCTAGCCATCGAGAACCTCTACTTTGCCAAAAACACCAAGACCGCTATCAAAGTGGCCGAGGCCAAAGGAATCATCATCGCCACTGCCTTGGAGGTAGATCTAAAAGTCTTTGAATACGACCCAAGCACCATTAAGCAGGTGGTTACCGGTTATGGTCAGGCAGATAAGCAGGCGGTTGAAAAGATGATCAGGTTACAACTTAAACTTAAGGAAAAACTGATTGACGACACCCTTGATGCAGCCGCCTGCTACCTAACCCATGTGCTTTCTAGTTAAACTTAAGTTTAAGTTGGTGATTTTTGACGCTTTGCTTTATACTTTTAAGTAGAAACATGATCGGTTATTTAAAAGGCACCCCCAAAATAATTGACGATAGACTGCTGATCCTGACCGCTAGTGGTGTGGGTTATGAGGTTTATGTGGGCCAAGACCTGCTTAGCCAGGCTAACCTAAAAGATGAGCTTGAGCTTTATGTCTACACTCACGTTAAGGAAGATCAGTTAACTCTGTTTGGTTTTAAAACTACTCAAGAAAAACGACTGTTTCAACTGCTTCTGAGTGTCTCGGGTGTTGGTCCAAGCACCGCTTTAAACATTAGTGAGTTGGGGGTGGAGCGAATCACCACGGCAGTCCAAGAGGCTCAAGTAGCTACCTTTACCGCTATCCCACGAGTTGGTAAAAAGTTGGCTCAGAAGATTATTATCGAGCTAAAAAGCAAGTTGGGCTCGTTAAAAGAACTTGAGTTAGGTGAAGCCAAGGGGCAAGCTAAAGAGCTGGTTGAGGCCTTGGTTGCACTTGGATTTGATGAGCAAGCAAGCTATCAGGTAGCCAAAAAGTATCAAAACGACACTCGCAGGATCGAAGTTATCTTAAAAGAAGCCATCCGGAAATTTTAGATGAAAATTACAAACTCAGACACTACCAACCATCCAGAAAATAACGAGGAACTATTTTTCTCCTCTTTGCGGGCAGCTGACTGGAGTGAGTTTTATGGCCAAGAGAACGTAAAAAAGTCGCTCTTAATCGCTATCCAAGCCGCCAAAGAAAGAAACGAGGCTCTAGATCACATCTTACTTTATGGTCCGCCTGGGCTAGGTAAGACCACTCTGTCTCACTTGGTAAGCAAAGAACTAGGCACCAATCTAAAGGTTACCTCTGGCACAGCTTTAAGCAAGGCGGGTGATCTGGCTGCGATTCTAACCTCGCTTGAAGATGGGGATGTGCTGTTTATAGATGAGATCCACCGGCTGCCAAAGGCGGTTGAGGAGACACTTTATCCAGCTATGGAGGACTTTGCCTTGGATATTGTGATCGGTAAAGGCCCCTCGGCTCGAACGATTCGGCTTGATCTGCCCAAGTTTACTCTTATAGGCGCCACCACTCGGTTTGGACTTTTAGCCGGGCCGTTTCGAGATCGGTTTGGTATGGTCTTTCGCTTAAAGTACTACACTCCAGAGGTGCTCTCTACCATCGTAAACCAAGCCAGCCAAAAACTAAAGGTGACTCTCACAGAAAAGGCCTCGCTTGGCATTGCCAAACGTTCTCGTGGCACCCCCAGAATTGCCTTAAAACTTCTAAAGCGGGTCCGTGACTGGACTCAAGTAAAAAACGGCCAAACCAAGATCGATCTACCAGAGGTAGAGGAGGCGCTTGAGGTCTTTGCCATCGATGAGTACGGCTTAAACGAGCATGACCGAAATCTTTTGACCCAGATTATCACCAAACATAACGGGGGTCCAGTGGGTCTAACTACCTTGGCTGCCACCATCAGCGAGGACACCTTAACTATCGAAGAAGTAATCGAACCTTACCTCATTCAGATTGGCTTTTTAAAACGCACCCCAAAGGGTAGGGTGGTAACGGAAAAAGCCAAAAAACACCTTAAAAGTTTAGGATTTTAAGTTTAGAATTTATCGCTTTTCCTTTATAATAGCCTCATGATGCTAAAAAAGATTAAACGTCGTCTAAGTGCTATCTGGCTGGAGTTTGTGACCGGGTTTTTGTGGTGGGGAGTGGGCATTGTTCCGATTCATCACTTTCGCCGGTTTTTTTATCGTCTGGCTGGGATGAAAATCGGCAAAGGCTCAACCTTACACATGTTTACCCGCATCTACGATCCACGGCATATCAGGATCGGTCAAGACACCATTATCGGCGAGCGGGCTGTGCTTGATGGCAGAAGACAGCTTGAAGGCTCAAAAGGTGGCTTGACTATCGGAAACCACGTAGACATCGCTTCTGAAGTGATGATCTGGACAAGTGAGCACGACATTAACGATCCTGGCTTTAAAGCTATCGAAGAACCGGTGGTCATTAAAGACTACGTCTTTATCGGTCCCCGAGCAATCATCTTGCCTGGCGTAACTATCGGCAAGGGCGCGGTGGTGGCTGCTGGCGCTGTAGTTACCAAAGACATCTCCGCCGGTAGCATTGTTGGCGGTGTACCGGCTAAAGAGATCGGCAAACGGGACATCTCTAACCTAAACTATAGATTGGGAAGAGCCAGGTGGTTCCAGTAAAAATGAGAAAAGAAACAAAAAAAAGTTCTTTAAAACCCGGTTAACTACTATTCATGTTAATTACCACCATCATCATCTCCTATAACACTGCCAAGTTGACCACTCAAGCTGTCAAGTCTGTTGTTCATGATGCCCGTCAGAGTCAAATTGACCATGAGGTGATCGTGGTCGATAACGCCTCGGTCGACAACTCGGTTGAAGTCATTAAGAAACTTAAACAGCAATACCCTGAAATAAAGCTGCTTCGAAACCAAAAAAACCTCGGTTTTGCCAAAGCTAATAATCAAGCGATTAAACAGGCAAAAGGCGAGTATCTTTTTTTACTAAACTCAGACACCCAAGTAAAACTCGGCAGCTTACTGTCCTTGGTTCAAGCCTTTAATCAAGATCCAAGCCTAGGAGTTGCCTCAGCTTATCTTGTAACACCGGAGGGCAAACCTCAGCAGTCTCAAGGAGGGAATCTGCCTAGCTTGCCTAGCGTTACCAGTCAGATGCTTTTTCTGGACGATCTGCCTTTTTTGGGTCGTTTTCTACCCTCTACCCAAAAACGCTATCTTAAGCTAAAAAAAACAAAAAAAGTTGGTTGGGTGGCTGGCACAGCCATGATGATAAAAAACCAGGTCATCGACACCATCGGTCTATTGGACGAGAAGATCTTTATGTATGCAGAAGACGTGGACTTCTGTCTACGCGCGCGCCAAGCCGGTTTTCAAGTAGCCATAGTCCCTAAGGCTCAAGTAGTTCATTACGGTTCGGCCAGCTCATCCAGCGCGCGCGCTATTAAAGGTGAGTTTAGAGGGCTACTTTATCTCTTTAAAAAACATGCTCCAAGCTGGCAACTACCTCTACTTAAGCTTGTGCTTATTGCAGGTGCTAGCTTAAGGGTGCTACTTTTTGCCATAACAGGCGAGAAAGAAAAAAGTCAACTTTACAAACAGATCCTAGCTGACCTAAACTAAAATAACTATCATTTTTTTATGTCAAAAAAAGAAAAAGGTTTAAAATATCAGTTTGTCAAGCTAAAAACAGCCTTGTCCTGGCTGGATCAAAACCTCTTATTTATCTTTACCGGTCTGCTCTTGGGCTTCATTCCACTTTATCCAAAGATCCCGCTTTTTGATATCTTACCTGGCTACATCGTCCGAGTTAGGGCAGAGGACCTTTTAATCTTTGCTGCTTTGCTAACTCTTTTTGTCCAGCTTCTAAGAAAAAAAGTCAGTCTCAAAACCCCCCTAACCAAACCTGTCTTAGCCTATGCCGTGGCTGGTTTACTCTCTACCGTAAGCGCTGTCTTGGTGATTCACACCGTGCCACTTGAGCTGCTTCATATTGGAAAGACCACTCTACACTATCTTAGATATCTGGAATACTTTTCTTTATTTTTTATTGCTTACTTAGCCGTCAAAAACAAGAGAGATCTAAAGTTGCTTTTTGGCGTTGTAACCCTCGCCTTGGTGGGCGTGGTCGTCTATGGTTTTGGCCAAAAATACCTTTACTGGCCGGTCTACTCCACTATGAATCGCGAGTTTAGTAAAGGGGTGCGACTCTACCTCACTGAACATGCCAGGGTTCAGTCTACCTTTGCCGGTCATTATGATCTGGGCGCTTGGCTGGTGATTGTCTTGCCGCTAATCCTGGCAGCTGCTTATGGCCTAAAAAACCGCCTTCTTAAACTAACCTTAACCTTTACTTTTTGGGCTGGAGTCTGGCTCTTGGTAGTCTCGGCAGCTAGAACCAGCTTTATCGCTTTTTCTTTTGCCATGTTTACCCTGATCTTAAGTTTTAGTTTAAAACAAAAAAGCTATCTGGCTAAGCTGAAGCTCTTTCTAGGTCGCAGTCTCTATATCTTCGGCTTAACCTTGATTATTATGTTAAGTTTTGGCCATGATCTTCAGGAACGACTAGCTCAGGTGGTGGAGAGTAATCAACAGATAAAGGCTGTAATTGATCGGTCAAAAGAGAAAAAAGGGCTCTTGATTAAAAAGGCCAGCATCGCCCTAGGCTTAAAAAAACCAGAAAAACCCAAGAATGCTCTCTCGGTGGAGGAGGCTACAAAGATTGTTCTTAAGTCTGATCAGAGACCGGCTACCACCAAACCAAAAACAAGCAACTCCACCTCTCAAACCAAAAAAACACCAAGCGATGTCTATGTTGATATTCCCGAAAAAGTAACCGTGGCTACTCGCTCGGCTGAAGGCAAGGTGGTGGTCACCACCATCACCAAGGAACGAACCTATTCAGATAACGCGCTTAAATACGGTCTCTCGGTAGCTATTCGACTTGATACCCTTTGGCCTCAAGCAGTCAAAGGCTTTTTAAGAAACCCCATTACTGGCTCAGGTTATGCCACCTTAAACAAGGAGGGGGTCTATCAGTTTACCGAAGCAGACAGCACCGACAATAACTACCTGAGGGTTCTAGGGGAAACCGGCCTCTTGGGCTTTATTACCTTTTACGGTATTATCTTCTACGTACTCTTGCTAAGCTGGCGATTTATAAAACAAACAAAAAACCAACTAGCCTGGTCCATGGCGGTTGGCTTTGTGGCTGCTACCTTGGGACTTTTGCTTAACGCCAGCTACATCGACGTCTTTGCTGCTAGCAAGGTGGCTATGTTTTACTGGGCAACGGTTGGTTTGATGTTAAAATTCTTCCAGTTAGATAAAACCTCATCATGAATCGCAAACAACTTCGTTTTAAACCCAGACTCAACTTCGAGACCGGCCTTTTAGCGCTTATTCTTTTACTGGCTTTTGTTTTAAGGCTCTACCGTATTAGCAACCCACCGCTTGACTGGCACGCCTTTCGGCAGGCTGACACCGCCTCGGTTACCAGAGAGTACGTCAAGCATGGGGTCGATCTGCTTCGTCCTCGCTATCACGATCTGGGCAACACCCAAAGCGGTCAATATAATCCTGAGGGCTATCGCATGGTCGAGTTTCCCTTGATTAACGCTATTATCGCTCAGGTAGTCTTGATCACCGGTCTTGATCTGGTGGTTGTCAGTCGCTTGTTTAGTCTTCTTGCCTCCTTGGGCACGCTTAGCTTGATCTATCTTTTAGTCAAAGAGATTTCAGGAAAGAGAGTTGCTCTCTGGAGCGGTCTTTTCTTTGCGCTTTTGCCTTACTCCATCTTTTACTCCCGGGCTATCTTGCCTGAGCCCTTCATGCTGTTTTTCTCTATGCTAGGGTTAACCAGCTTCTTCTTTTTTCTAAAAAAACCAAAACTCATTTTATGGCTTTTAGCTTGGTTAGGATTTAGCCTTGCTTTACTGCTTAAACCTTTCGTGATCTTTATCATACCGGTAGTACTTGCCTTTGCCTACGGCTTAGAGAGGAAAAAGCTTTTTAGCCTACCTGTTGTTCTGGGCTACCTGGGTCTGTCCACGAGTTTTTTAACACTTTATGCCTGGCGAGAGTGGATTAAGCAGTTTCCGACCGGTATTCCTGCCTCTAGCTGGCTCTTTAACAGTGACGGCATTCGTCTAAGACCGGCTTGGTTTAGATGGCTGGGTTATGAGCGGCTGGTCAAGCTGTTTCTTGGTTTTGTGGGGGTGGTCTTTTTACCTTTCTCTTTAGTTAAACTTTCTAAAAAGGAGGCGCTAGTTTATGGCGTCTGGTGGCTGGGTATCTTGGCCTTTTTTGTGGTTATCGCCACCGGTAATGTCAGGCATGACTACTACCAAAACCTGATGTTGCCAATTCTAGTTATCACCCTTGGGCGAGGGGCCACCATAATCGAAAGACAACTCAATAAGCGTTTTAATCCACTCATAAGTAGTCTAGCAGTTCTGGGACTTATCTTGATGACTAGCTTAAGTGCTTGGCAGTTCGTAAAGGGTTACTTTAACATTAATCACTCAGACTTTATTATTGCTGGCGAAGCGGTGGATAAACTAACACCAAAAGACGCAATCGTGATCGCTCCAGCCTTTAGCGACACCCAGTTTCTCTTTGTCACCAATCGCAAAGGCTTTGCTACAGATGATGAACTCGAAAAAAAGATTAAGCTAGGTGCTCAATACTACGTTTCGACCAGTTTTGATGACAAAGTAAAGAAG
>WFTH01000067.1 GCA_015485595.1 Candidatus Microgenomates bacterium | reverse complement strand
TCCCATAACATTTAACTCTTGGCAAGAGGGAAGTCGTATGTCTTAAGCTTCTCAATCTCTTGGGAAAAATCAATCTTTTCTAGCTCATCTAAATCAAAGTCCACAAACTCTTGAATAACCTCCTTATTCTGCCTTAAAGCCTCAACCCAAAGAGGCATCTTTTCATTACCGGCATAACGCTTTTTTACATCGGCGATCCGCGCTTTAACTCCCACTATCCCTCTTGGCGCAACCACACCATCGGCTAGAAAAACCAACTTCGCCTCATGACTAATCTTAAGTACATCATCTATGTACTTACCCTCTCGAATCTCTTTTAAAAGCTCTGTTTCTTTTCTAAAGCCATACTCTTTGAGCATCGTTTCTGTGGCTAGGTCGGCATCATCACCATACTTTTTTACTAGTTCCTTATGTTTTTTATACCAAAAATCTTCATTTTCGATCACTTCATGATACTTCTGGGCTTCAAGGGGAAAGGTATACTTCACTAGGTTGCCCATATCATGCAGCAAGGCTGTACGTAAAGTTAGGTCTTTATCTATTTCTTCTCCCTGCCAGTGGTTAAGCAGGTGCTTGGTGACCGCTCCCACCTCCAAGTGATGACGTACCAAGTTAGGTGGCACTATTTCTAAGCGGTTATAAAAATCTAGAATGTTCATAGTTTGATATTTTACCCCTGTTTAAACAGAGCTCAATTGGTTTTAAGTAAGCTCGATCACCTTCTCTCTTGACTTTAAACCGGCAACAAACCTAAGTTGGCTTTTTTTAACTTTTAAATGCTTAGCCAGTAGCTTGATTACCGCCTGATTAGCTTTGCCCTTCTCTGCCTTAGCAGTAACCCAGACCTTATAACTAGTGTTAGACAAGGCCTCAATCTTATCTTCACGAGCTGATGGTTTAACCTTAACGGCTAGATAACTCATACTCTTTTTTTATAGTCTAAAACAAAACTCCCTCAACCACGAGGGTTAAGGGAGCTTGGTTTCCAAGTTAAAACTTGGCTACATCATGCCCATGCCGCCACCCATACCGCCGGCTCCGGCCTCAGCCTTCTTCTCTTCCGGTGCATCGGTGATCAAGGCCTCGGTGGTTAAGATCATGCTAGCCACACTAGCAGCGTTTTCTAAAGAGGCAGTGGCCACCTTGGCTGGCTCGATCACTCCAGCTTTAAGCATGTCGCCAAACTCATTGGTTAAGGCGTTAAAGCCGTAGTGGGGATCGTCCTTTTTCATGATCTCATGAACCACGTAGCCATCATCCATACCAGAGTTCTTGGCTAGCATGCGCAGAGGTTCGGTAGCCACCTGCTTAATCAGGTCGATACCCAGACGCTCATCATCGCTCTCGGCTTTCAGGTTATCTAGCACCTTGGCTGCCTGAATGAGCGTTACACCACCACCAGGGATGATACCGGTCTCGATAGCGGCCTTGGTGGCCTCTTTGGCGTCTTTGACCCGTTCTTGCAGGTTCTTCATCTCGGTTTCACTCGCAGCTCCAACCTGAATGACTGCCACACCACCGGTTAACTTAGCCTTACGCTCCATAAGCTTCTCTTTATCAAAGTCAGAGGTGGCAGCCTCAAGCTGAGCCTCGATCTGAGCCACTCGAGCGTTGATCTCATCCTGTGAACCTTTGCCGCCAACGATCCTGGTCATGTCCTTGTTAGACCTAACCGAGTCAGCTTGACCAAGATCGGTCACGTCCACGTCTTTCAGGCTGCGACCAGTCTCGGATGAGATTAGGTTAGCTCCAGTTAAGATGGCAATATCCTGAAGCATCTCCTTGCGCCTGTCACCAAAGCCTGGAGCTTTAACTGCCAAGACGTTTAGAGCTCCACGGAGCTTGTTTAAGACCAAGGTGGTTAAGGCCTCACCCTCGATGTCATCGGCGATGATGACTAGGTTTTTCGAGTGAGGCATGACCTTTTCTAGCATCGGCACTAGGTCGTTGATGCTGGAGATCTTTTGGTCAGTAACCAAGATATAAGGATTCTCGATCACCGCCTCCATATGATCTGGGTCAGTCACAAAGTAAGGTGAAGCATAACCTTTATCAAACTCCATACCCTCTTTGTGCTCGATGGTGATCTCCATGGTCTTGCCTTCCTCAACCTCAATCACCCCGTCTTTACCAACTAGCTTCAAGGCCTCAGCGATCTTCTGACCAATTACCTCGTTCTGGGCGCTAATGGTTGCCACCTTCTCCCAGTCTTCTTCTTTAACTGGCTTGGCTAAACGATTAATCTCTTTAACCACCTCTTTAACTGCCTTATCAATACCCTTCTTCATGATCATCGGGTTAGCCCCAGCTGTTACGTATTTCATACCAAAGGCAGTGATTTTTTGGGCCAATAAAGTAGCAGTGGTGGTACCATCACCAGCCGCGTCATTAGTTTTTTCTGCTGCCTCTTTAACTAGTTGAGCACCCATGTTCTCAAACTTATCTTCCAAAGTGATCTCTTTGGCCACCGAGACACCGTCATGGAGTACTTGCGGAGCACCCCAAGAGCGATCGATAGCCACGTTGCGGCCTTTTGGACCTAAAGTAGTCGTGACCGCTGCGGCCAACTTATTAATACCGGTAATCATTTTTTGTCTGGCGTCATCGCCAAATGTAAGTTGTTTTGCTGCCATAGTTGCCTCCTTTGTTATTTAATACTTTTGTATCAAAAGATGAAAGTTTGAAGATAAAAGAATCACTACTCTCCATCTTCTTTTCTTCCATCTTCTATCTTTATCCTTCTATTACTGCCAAAACATCATCAAACTTTAAAAACTGATACTCTACATCACCCAACTTAAACTCGTTTCCACCCCACTTCTTATAGATCACCTTATCTCCTGGTTTAACCGGAGACTTAATCTCCTTTACACCACTTTCCCAGATCGAACCACCGCAGGCCAAAACCGTCCCATACTGTGGTTTCTCCCCAGCATCTTCTGGTAGGTAGATACCAGCAGGGGTTTTAGTCTCGACTTTGGCTGGCTCAACCAAGACATAACCAGCTAGTGGTTTAATCTTTTTGATGTCAACATCTGGCATAAAGACTCCTTTCTTTTAAAGAAGAAACTGTTAAAGAAAACTACTTTATACTTTTTTTTAACTTTTTGGTTTAAATGGGTAAATCAGCAGACATATTAACTAAC
>WFTH01000066.1 GCA_015485595.1 Candidatus Microgenomates bacterium | reverse complement strand
AGGTAAGGTTGTGGTTAGCTAGGAATGAGAGACGAAAAAGAGTGGGGTCAGAAGAGGAAGCCCGGTTTTTTGAAGGTCTGCTTGGGCAAACTATTATTTTTACTACACCAAGACACGGTCTTGTTTCTGGGAGAATTCTTGAGGTTAGTCAGCACTATCCTTCTATTGGTATGGTTTTGACTAAAGATAAACAAGGAGAACCGACATTGCTAAGTATTAGAGCGCTAGCCAGAAAAGGCAAGTCCAGAAAGAAGGTTATGGAGGAGTTTGGTGTAGAGAAGGCATGGTTTGTTAAAGTGGAGATGTATGATAATGCTGGTTCTCGCATAGCCACTCAGTGGTATTATTCAGGTGATTTAAGGCGTAACATGGAGCGCTTGTCTGGGGAAGTAGAAGATTTGGGGGGATAAAGGTAAACTTAAAGTTTTAATCTGTAAACGTTTGTGTCCCGTTTTTTAAATCCTAGTTTTTGGTAAAACTTGTTCGCCGTCACACGGGTAGGGTTTGAGGTCAGGTCAACAAAAACCAGGTTTAACCCTTTGGCCTTTTCTATTAAGGTTTGCATCATTGCTCGACCGATGCCTTGACGTCGGTGATTCTTATCTACTACCACACCTTCGATCAAGCCGGTGGTGTACTCGATCTTACCAATGACAAACAGGCTAGCCAACCCCACCAGCTTGTTATCTACAAACGCGCCTACTTGATAAAGATTTTCTTGGGAGAGAAACTTTTTAAAACTTTTCTTTGTGTGGTTAACCTCAAATCCAGCTAGCTGATAAATCAGTCGATTAACTTGATTAAGGTTGAGCTGGTCTACTTGATCGGTGGCTAAGAACCTAAGCTGCATTTTAGCTGAACTGCTTTGCTACTTTAAGCTTAATCCTAGTTAAAAAACTAAAAAAATCAAGTTTTAGACATCACTTGCTTCTTTTAAAGACCTAAGCCTCTTTTTAAACCCAAACTTTTTAAGCAACGGCAAAGTTGCTTCAGGTACCAGGTGTTGCCATTTTTGACCTTTGATAACTTTTTGACGAATAATCTGGCCCTGAAAAGCCTCTCGCTGGGTGAGTTTAGGATGAAATAGGTCGATCTTACGATAGCTAAAAAGTAAATTGTTTAGGTTGTTATTGCCAATCACTACTTGAAACGGAGGTAGGTCGTGAATCAGTTTGTCCGCCCAAGCTAGGTTGTCCGCAATATCATCGACGGTAGTTAAAAGCTTAATCTTGTTTTTGAGTTTTTCTGTGTTTATAACGGTTTTAAGTATTTCTAGCCGTTCATCAATGGTTAAAGGGTTATCTAGGCTAAAGTTTTTATTAGCGCTACCGATTACTAGGATAATCTTATCAACAATCTGAAGCCCTTGTTTTAAAGCAGAAAGATGACCGAGGTGAAACGGTTGAAAGCGACCAACAAACAGACCAGTTTGGTAATAAGGCATAAAAACTTGTGACCCTACCGGGATTCGAACCCGGGTTTTCGCCGTGAGAGGGCGATGTCCTAAACCACTAGACGATAGGGCCTGGTTTTGTTAAGTGACAATCTGTTCGTTAAGGGCGATATCCCTCCCTTCGGGAGATCACCCGCAGGGTGGCTAAACCACTAGACGATAGGGCCACAAGCCACTATTTTATCAAAGAAGTTTAAGTTTTTTAAGATGTAAGTTTTTGCTTATAAAACGTAACGGTTTTTGCAAGAATTTTCCTGTATTATACTTCACTAAATGAGATTAAAAGCTTATCGTTTGCTGGTTTTTTTGGGCTTAAGCATCTTAATAAACTTGGTGTTTCAGTCTAAAACTGTTTTGGCTAGCACAGACTTAGTTTTTACTTGTCGCTTTCGTCAGTGTCAGCTGAACACTACTGAGCCGATGTTTAGCGAGCTTAACATTAAGCCTGGGGCTACTTTCGAACAGAGTTTGATTGTTAAAAATCAATCAGATGAGGTCGGTCGCTTGCTTCTTCGATTTAACTCCAAACAAACAGAGCAGGATTTAGCAAAGGTCTTGATCGTTCAGGTTAAACCGGTCGATCTAGAAAAAGATGAGCTTAAGTTAAAAGAATCGGGCGGCATTTTTCTTAGTTACCTGCTTGGGTCAGGTAAGCCTCTAATCTTAGGCGGCATTATGCCTCGTTCGGAAAGGCGTTTTTTAATTCAAATGTCTCTTGATCCTAACGCAGACAACTCCTTTCAGGCCAAGCAAGCTAAGTTTGATCTAGGGATAAGTCTGACTTTTTTAGAAGCTGATTTAAAAGATAGATCAACTCAGGTTAAAGTTAAACAAAGCCCTTTAACTGTCCCAACTCTAGCTATGGGTCAGGTTTTGGGTGCAAGTGACAAAATAACCACCGAACCTAGGTTAAAATCCACGCTTAAACAGAATCCTTGGTTAAAACATTGGTTGCCTATCTTGGTAGCTGGTCTTTCCATGCTGTCTGTTTTGGTCCTTATGGGTTTAATCTGGATCTTAGTTGGTTGGATAAGACGATCTAACTCTTTTAAGGAGGTTTTCAAGAAAACTACCCCGAAAACGTAACGGTTTTTGCAAGCTTTGTTTGTTATATTCCCTAGTTACTAGAGTATAAATCTGCCTGCCGGAAAGGTTTTTGTATGCCAGTTTTTAAACAAAAGTTTTCTGGTATAGCTCGATTTAGGTCAGAGCAGAAGGGTTTGAGGCGGTCGTGGGTTAGGTTGGTTGTACTTGGACTTGGTCTATTTATGGCGGTTGGGGTGGTCTATGCCTACTTTACTAGCCAAGATGTCTCGGCAGACTTAGTCTTTAAAACCGGTAGTTTAAAGATTGAGCTTGTTGATCCAAACCAACTTGAGTTTGTTAACCTAGTGCCAGGTGAAGAGCGGGTGGTAGAGTACTCGGTGAAAAATGCTGGTAGTATGCCTGTTTATCTGAAGGGAAAGTTTACCGGTGGTTGGACAGATTCTGACCTAGATAGCTTTAACTTAAGGCCGATTAAGCTTGAGTATCGGCTTGATTCTGGTGATTGGCAGACATTGGTAAGTAACGGTCCAGCGATTGATGTGGAGTATTTTTATAGCACTGATAACACCGAAACGAGCTTGATCGAACTGCCGACCAACCAGACAGTCTACTGGCGAGCCACCTTTAAACTGGCTAGTGAAGTTAACGACAGCTATCAGAATCAGGAGTATAAAGCTCAGATTCACTTGGCAGCTAAGCAGGTAGATGATGAAGCAGGTTGGCCGAATGAGTACTGATTTAGATACTGGATACTAGGATGTTAGATGATAGACAAATTATCTGATGAGAAAAATCATAATAATCTTACTGCTGATCTGTGGTCTTGTTAATGTTTTTTTAGCCAAGTTGACGCTGGCATTTTGGCAGACAGGCATGTTAAGTCATCAGCTTAAGTTTACCACTGGTGACTGGACACCCCCTACTATCTCGGTTGAACTGAGTCAAGTAGATAAAAACTACTTGATAGATGAGTTGGTCGGTTCAGACTGTCAGCTTGAAGGTGAGCTTGAGCTTGATAAGGTGGGTTTTGAGTGTCAGTTGAGCCTTAAAGAAGGAGCTGACTTACCTCGGTGGTTGAGTTTTAAATATCAAGTAGGCACAAGCAGTGGGTTATTACCACTTCAGCCAAGTTTTGTAGTTGAAGTTCAAACTCCATCATCGACAAAAACTGTTTTTACCGACGGTGTGAGCCTGACTGACTCAAACGATGACTGGCGTTATGGTTGGTTGAGCTTAGATGAGTTAGCTCAGTTTGCTAACGATCAAGGTCAAATTAGCTTGATTTTTCGAACTTTACCATCTCAGGTGAGTGGTTTTAACATCATTCCAACTCAAGTAAAATTAAAAGAGCTAACCACCTTAAGATTTGCTGTTAGCACTACAGATAAATTGAGGTTGTTGGCCGATGAGCCTGTCATCTGGCAGATTAATTACCAGGTAGGAGACGAAGCAAGGCAGCTTAAGGAAGAAGGGAAAGAGGTTGAGCTTGGTTTTGATGGGTTTGAAGTTAACACACTACCAAGCTCATGGCAGATCAGCGCGATTGATCAGGCTGGCAACCAAAGTCAAATTTTAAAGCCTCAGCTCTACATTCTTGATGAAGGCAAGAGTCAGGTTAATGTTATAAATCTAGAGCACAACTTAGAATCAGACAATCGCTTAAGTCTTAAGTTTGATCTTCTTGAGACTTGGCTAGATCAGACATTGGGATTTCGTTTACGTCAAAAAGATAGCAACAACTGGCAGGAGGTCGATCTGTTTAAGGTTGTGCCTTTTAACCAGCCTATCTTTATGACTTCAGTTAAAAATGAGAAAGTGGTGTTAACCACGGTTAAACCAGTTAACTTGCCTAGTTTTTGTCTTGATGCTCTTAGCTTAGTCGGATCTTGGAAGGAAGTTCTCTGCACTGACTAACACGTAGAGACTTTAGGTTAAGGCAAGCTTGAGACTTTTGTTAAAACTTGTCATAATGAGTTTGTGAAGCTTTATCGTCAAGTTAGCCGCACCATCTCTCACCTGTTTCACCCTCAGCGGGCAAACAACTATCGGGCTAAGCTGTTACATCCGGAGATGTTACTGTTTCTAGCCATGTTTATAGTGATGGTGGGGTTAGGTTTAGTCTATTTTTCTCCGATTTTTTCTCAAAAGATGGGGGCTGTTTTGGGTTATGCAGCTGACATCAGTCAAGCAGATGTTATCAGTCAAACAAACGCTCAAAGAATGCTTCTTGGCCTACCTCCTCTAAAGGAGAGCCGTTTACTCGATCAAGCAGCCTACCTTAAAGCTCAGGACATGTTTAACAAGCAGTACTGGGCTCACGTCTCGCCAGAAGGAGTTGAGCCTTGGAGTTTTTTTAAACAAGTTGGTTACGAGTATCGTTATGCAGGTGAGAACTTAGCGAAGGATTTTGCTACCACCGAAAGCATGGTTCTTGCCTGGATGAAATCTCCCAAACATAAAGAGAACATCATCAATCCACACTACACCCAGATTGGAGTAGCGGTAAAGAACGGTGTTTTGAACGGAGTTGAGACGACCTTGGTCGTTCAGATGTTTGGCTCACCTCGAAATGGCTTGCCGTCTCTAGCATCTGGAGATGAGACTACTCAAAGTAACCCCGCCAAGCTTTCAAACACAACCACTGAGTTTTATCCGGCCAAGGCTCAGGTTTTATCCAAGACAGAGAGTCTTTTGCCAGAGCCAGAATTTTCTCCCTTAATCTTGGTTAAGTCGTTGCTCTTAAGTATCGGAGTGATGCTTGTGGCCGTTTTAGTTTACGATTTAGTTATGATCCGTAAAAAACATGCTTTAAGGGTAGTGGGTAAGAACCTAGCTCACTTGATGTTTTTAGTCACGGTCATGTTTTTAATTTTCTTTTTTAAATCAGGCAGCATAAACTAGGCTTAAAAGGAGTGTTGATTCAATGAAAAAGCAACTCAAACATCATTTAATAGCTTACCTTGTCTTGACGATGGGTCTTCTAACCTTTGCTTTGGCCTATGTTTCTGTCTGGCCTGATCACAAACGGATGAGATTGGTGGCTTTGGGTCTGGTGGCGTTTTATTTTTTTTGGGGTACGGTGACTCACGTTAAGACTAAACGCATTACTACTAGAGTGGTTTACGAGTATGCCACTATCTCATTATTGGCGGGTCTGGCACTTACTCTGGTTACCTTGTAATCGATCTAGTTTGAGGTATACTTTGAATGGATGTAAAGATTCTTAAAGAAACAAACCTGAAAGAAATCAGTAAAAAAACATAGAAAGATAGAAAGGAAGAAAATGAAAGGCATTATTTTGGCTGGAGGTAGTGGTACCCGTTTGCGCCCCTTAACTCGGGTAACCAGCAAACAGCTTCTACCTATCTATGACGAACCGATGATCTACTACCCCTTAAGGACCTTGTTAACAGCGGGAATCAAGGACATCTTGATCATCATTGCTCCTGACTATGCTGGTGATTTTTTGAAACTTTTAGGTAGCGGTAAGGAGTTTGGCGCCAAGTTTACTTATGAGATTCAAGACAAGCCGGAAGGTTTAGCTCAGGCCTTTATTATCGGGGCTAACTTTATTGGAGACGATAACGTGACCATGATCTTGGGAGACAACCTTTATGAGGATGACTTTTCCCAAGCCATTCGTACCTTTAAGTCTGGGGGGCGGATCTTTATTAAGAAGGTACCCGATCCAGAGAGGTTTGGAGTGGCCGAGTTTGACGATCAAGGGAAGGTGATCTCTATCGAAGAGAAACCAAAAGAGCCCAAGTCTGACTATGCGGTAACCGGCCTTTACATCTACGATAACACCGTAGTGAAGAAAGCCAAAAGTCTCAAGCCTTCAACTAGAGGAGAACTAGAGATTACCGACCTTAACAACCTCTACCTTAAGGAGGGGACCTTGGATGTGGCGTTTGTAGAGGGTGAGTGGTTTGACACCGGGACTCACGAGTCTCTTTTTGCTGCCAGTCAGTTTATGAGAGGAAAGAAGCTTAGTAAGAACCCAAATTAAGTTTATGCGACCATTAAGACTCACTCAGCTGGTTTTTATAACCTTTGCGTTCTTAGCAACCGGAGTATTCTTGATTGGTCAATCCAAGGCTCAGACCGTTACCCCCGAGACATCGGCGGCCTTTCGATCTCGTTCTTTGGATACTTGGGAGCAAGGGTTGGTTGAGCTTAAAATCCAACACACACCTGAGTATCAAGCTCAAAAAGCAGGCTTACTGAAAACTTTTAAAGCGCAGATCGTTGCCTATCAGGAAGCCTACAAGCGTTTTTCTTTGACTAAAGAGCAGTTCGAAAAGCTTCAGACCTTAAAGAGTTTAAACGAAGCTTTGGACGCAACCAAGCAAGTAGCCATCCAACGAGATCAAGTTATCAAAACCTATATCGAGTTGCTTCTTTTAGAGCTAACTCAACGTGGGCCGTCCTTATCTCCAGAGAAAAGAATGAAGACAATTCAAACAGCAAGGGAACTAATTAAAAAACTAGAAGCTCATTCCAGCCGGCTTGACAACCTGGTTTCTAGAGAAGAGCTTTATCAAGCTTTGATCGATTTTGACAGTCTATTTCAGGAAGTAGAGAATCTTGGTTATCAAGCCAAGTTTATCTTAAAAACGGATAAACTCTATGGTTTTTACAAGCAGCTTGAGCATCTTAAGAAAGTTGTTTACCAACAGCATCGGCAAGCAACAGGTGACAAGCTCAAGCTGGTTGAGTTTCAACGTGGAATGGATGAGGTTAATAAAGAGCTTAATCAGGTTCAATCGGCCTTTAATCAACTGAAGGAGGAGACTATGATGTTTAAGGCAGATAAAACAGATAGTAATTGGTATAAGGTAGCCATAAGACAACTAACTACGATTCATTCTGGCTCGATGAGAGCGGTTAACTACTTAATCGAGTTGGCCGGCTCAAAGTAACGGTGACAAAAAGATTATGTTTAGAAAAAAAAGCTTTAACCAGACAGAGTTTAGTCAAGTAGCTCCGTTGATTGAATCTCCCACTGCACCCAGTCAGAATCGGTTGGAGCTTAAGGAAGTCGAAAAGAAGGGTGGTCTGAATCTGAAACTGCTAGGTGCTGTTTTGGGATCCATTCTAACCTTAGTATTTTTATTTTTATTGGCTTTAAGTCTTTTTCCAAAACAAAGCCGACCACCAACCTCGAGTAAGCCAACCCCAACCCCTACACCCTTTGAACAAGATGAAGGTTTGGTTGGTAAGTTAAAAGAGCTTAAAACTGAACTTGAACTTAACGATCCTACCGAAGATGATCTTTACTTTCCCAACGTAGAACGCAGACTCTATCTTGACCCACCCAGGAACAACTAGTTTTGAGTTGGCAAGTTAACTTAGGCAAGAGGAGAGTTTTCTGTTAAAATGAGTTAGGGTTTAAAAAAAGAGGAGGTTGCTTATGTACGACTTTAAACTTTTTGAGCAAAAAAAAGCGCAGATTATTAAACATCTTAAACAAGACTTAGCCAGCTTGAGAACTGGTCGTGCGACTGTAACTTTGTTAGACCCAGT
>WFTH01000065.1 GCA_015485595.1 Candidatus Microgenomates bacterium | reverse complement strand
AGATAAAGGCAGTTGCATCATGAAGATAAAGGGCAAGTAAGATTGCTACCACCGTCTCTACTACCACTCGGGAGAGATGGTAGTAGGTATTTTTGGAGAAATGAAGGTTTTTTTGTAAAGAGACGATCATGGGATTGATAAAACCCTTGATACTCGGGACAAAACTAGCCAAAACAACAAGCTTGACTAAACCTGCTTCATGGTAGATCTTAGGCAGCAGCCAAGCAAGACAGAGCATGAGAAGGGCGATAAAAAAACCTCGAAAGATTGAGATCACCCAAGCGGTATCCAGAAAGAAGTTTATTTTTTTCTTTGATTGCAAGATAGTGAGATTAACCCCAGTTTGAGTAAAAGCCTCAGATAGACCAAGAGCGATAGCGGTGATTGAGAACAAACCAAAATCATATGGAGTTAACAGCCGAGCCAAGACAGCCATTCTACCGATAGCGATGAGGTTGTTTGCCAGATAGAAGACTTGGCGCCAGGTAAAACCGGAGATTGCCTTGAATTTATACCCCACGAGGTTTATTATAAGGGATGTTTTTAAAAAAGGTAAAATAAACCCTTAAAAAAAGGATAGTTTATATGATGGATTTTTTACGCAAAGTGGGAGATGTTTTTTTGGACTTTACCGAGACCCTGGTTATAGGTTTGTCTATCTTTTTGGTCGTTTACCTTTTTTTCGTTCAACCTCATCAGGTTAACGGTCAGTCGATGGTACCCAACTTTCAAAATGGAGAGTATGTTTTAACAAATAAGTTTGGTTACAGAGTGGGAGAGCCAAAACGAGGAGATGTGGTGGTGTTTCACGCACCACCATCGGCTCACTGTCCAAAAGGAACAGGTTGTGACTTTATAAAACGAGTGATTGCTTTACCAGGAGAGACCTTGGAGGTAAAAAACTGCCACTACTACATAAACGGTAGGCAGCTGCCAGAGCCTTATATCCCGGTTGATTTCTGTACCGAGCCAGGTGATTTCACTAGAAATGGTCCGGTTACCATGGGAGCCAATGAGTACTTTGTGTCTGGAGATAACCGTCCCTACTCTTCTGACTCGCGAGCTTGGGGACCAGTAACCCCAAACGAGATCGTAGGAAAGGTGTTTTTTGTCTACTGGCCGCTTGATGCAGCTGGCTTGTTAGAACACCCCCAATATCCTTTTTAGGTTTGTTTTTTGTTCTAGGTCAGGCTTCACAGAGTAGTGTTTTTAGTGATATACTCTTGGTATGAATGAACAGATCCAACAGATTGAGGTCAATCTTCTCCAACCCAACCCGTTTCAGCCGAGGGGGATGATCGAGAAGAAAGGCATTCGAGACTTAGCGGAGTCAATCAAAGCTCACGGAGTGCTTGAACCGTTGGTGGTAGCTCATACGCCTGCAGGTTACCAGATTATTGCTGGAGAAAGAAGGTGGCGGGCAGCTAAGTTAGCCGGTTTAGAAACAGTTCCGGCTATTATAAAGAAAACCACTCCAAAAGGTATGTTGGAGATGGCAATAGTCGAGAACGTTCAGCGAATCAACCTGCATGCTTTAGAAAGAGCCAAGGCTTTTCGTCAACTGCAGATGGAGTTTGGCTACTCAACTGGTGAGATTGCCAAAAGAATTGGCAAGTCAGAGAGCTATGTAAGCAACTCTCTTCGTCTACTTGAACTACCGGATGCAGTAGCGGATGGTTTGGCAGGGGGTTTAATTAGTGAAGGTCATGCCCGTGCTTTACTTGGCTTGAGGGAAAAAACCTTGATCATCGAGGTTTACAAGCGTGTTCTAAAGGAAAGTGCTTCGGTTAGACGGACAGAAGAGTTAGTTAGGCTCTATAAGGAGAAGCTTAAGCGCCCACGTAAAAACGAGGCTAAGACTTACCAGGTAGATGATCAGGTGGTAAAGCGTTGGCAGGCGGCGTTGCAAACCAAGTTAACTTCTCGTTCTAAAATTAAACTTCACCGCTCCAAGAAGCAGACTCGAGTTACGATCACTCTTTATGGAGATCCAGTACAAACTCAACACGACCTAGAAAAACTAATTTCTCTCACACACGAGTAACTTAAAGGAGTTTCCCAAAAGCTTTAGGCAACATTAACTACAGTGCGGCCGTGTTTTTTGCTAAAGCTTACCACTCCATCTGTCATGGCAAAGATGGTAAAGTCCTTACCCATGGCCACGCCCTGACCTGGTTTATAGGTCATACCACGTTGGCGCACAATGATTTGGCCAGTCTTGATTACTTGACCGCCAAACTTCTTAATTCCCAAACGCTTGCCTTTACGCTTGCCTTGGGAGTGTTGGTTAACTTTACCGGATGCTTTAACTTTTGACATAGTCTAACCTTTATAACTAAACTGCCAGATTTTTCTTTCCACTTGGGCTTTTTTTCGCCCATAACTAAGTGGCTCGAGTGTGTTAGTGTAGCCTATTTGGCTTAACTTGTCAATCAAAGCACTAAAATCAAGTTCTGGCCTACTTGGCCAAGCAGGAAAAACCACCACTACCTTTGCTCCTGGAGCAAGCAGATGAGTGAAGTTTTTAAAAGCACCCCAGTAGAGTTTCTCAAGACCCAGATAGACGTGGCGAATCTTTTTTATATCGGGGGTCTGTTTACCTAAGAAAGGTTCGCTAACCAAGTAGTTTACTTTTGTGGTTAGATTTAGTTTAGTTGCGTCTTGATGGTGAACCTCGTAGTCAAACTTCAGGTCAAACACTTCTTTTAACCAGCGGAGGTTTTCCCTGGCTCCTTGTGTCGCTTTTTTATCAATATCGGCGCCGATTAGGTAGTTTATCCCGATCATGGCGGCCTCTATAAGAGTGCTGCCAGAGCCTATAAAAGGGTCAAGTAGTTTGGCTTTTTTTAGTTTGTCTTGACCTACAGCAAGATTGACCATCATTCTTGCTACTTTTAGTGGTAGCATGCCTTTTTTTCTTTGGGTGTATGGTCGATGCCGATCTCGCTTTGTCCATAAATCTATATCTTGAACTGCTATAGTCTTGGTTAAGATGAGCTCTTTTTGGGTATAGACTAGGTTAAGTTCAACCACCTCTTGATGAAGCAGTTTAGCAGCTGATAAGCCGATGCGCCTGCCAGGTGAGTAACGAGATTTAATTCCTAGTTGAGTCAGTTTCGTCTTGATTTGATTTAGGTCTATTCTGGGACGACTTTTCTCTCCTATTTGAGCCACATAGAAATTTAGCTTCTTGTCTTTAGCTTCTTTTTTGAACTGGTTGATTATAAGGTCTTTAACCTGCTCTTGATCTTGTTCTTTGGCAAACTTACCTACTATCTTTAGTACCTTAATGGTACCGCCCAGTCGGTCAACTACTTCTTTTGGAGTGAGGTTGCTTTCTGCTTGAGCTACAGTTTCTAGGACAGGTTTCGCCTTTGAGTCAAGGACAGCCCTTATCTCTGCCAGAGATAGTTTGGGGGTATTTCCCAATAAAAGTAGATACTGCATGAAAAAAAGGCCTAAGCTAACTTAAGCACTTTGAGTTTAGTTAAGTGTTGTCTGTGCCCTTTTACCTTACGGTAACGTGACTTGGCTTTATACTTGGCCACGCGAATCTTCTCTCCCTTGCCATGCTCGACGATTTTAAGCTTTACCTTGGCGTCTTTTACAAAAGGTTGACCAAGCTTGACTTTTTTACCATCGACCAACAGCAAGACGTCACTGATCTCAAGAGTTTTGCCTGCCTCAAGATCTAGCTTGTCCACCACGAGCTCGTCACCAGCTTGAACTTTGTACTGTTTGCCTTGAAGTTGAATCACTGCGTATGACATAGGTTTGTAGTATAACACAAAATCTTATTTTTTGTTTTTTAACTTTTTATTTTAAGTGCTTGATTTATTTACTTAGCTTTTTCAAGCTTTGAGCTATACCCAGACTTAAAGCCCAAGAAGCAATCGAACTACCTCCATAAGAAAAAAACGGCAGTGGTAGACCGGTGATTGGTAGGAGTCCAAGGTTGCCTCCAAGATTAATGATCACCTGCCAACCAAACAAGACTGCTAAATAAAACAAAAAAAAGTTAGCTGGCTGAGAGGTTTTTTTAGCTTGAGAGAGCAAAAAACTAAAGATTATGAGGTAGAGACTGATTAAGATTAGAGCAAAAACGACTCCGCCTTCTTCTGTGGCGCTAGCAAAGATAAAGTCAGTGTGTTTTTCAGGTAAAAACTTAAGTTGAGACTGGGTACCGCCACCAAAACCTTTGCCCCACAGGCCGGCTGAACCGATAGCAATTAAAGCCTGGTCTCTGTTATAGTCAGAGGCCGTTTGATTTGAGTTGGTTTTATTTGCTGTTAGAAAACTTTTGATTCTTTCTTTTTGGTAAGGTTTAAGAGCTAAGCTAAAGACAAGTAGACTGCTAAGTAAACCAACACCAGAAAGCAAGAAAAGGTGTTTTAGGGAGACG
Organism: Candidatus Microgenomates bacterium; assembly: GCA_015485595.1. Taxonomy (GTDB): domain Bacteria; phylum Patescibacteriota; class Microgenomatia; order UBA1400; family PJMF01; genus WFTH01. The sequence goes on along the minus strand of WFTH01000065.1, from coordinate 2,158 downwards.
CCAGAAACAAAGATCAATCCTGCAACCGGAAGCAGAAACCACAAGGTAGCTCCCAAGTCTGGCTCCAGAAAGATTAAAGCAGCAGGCAAAAGAACAAAGCCCACCAGAATAAAAAGTTCTTTAAGTTTTTTTAGGTTAAGTTGGCTAGCTAGCAGACTTAACCAAAGTCCGACCATCGGTACAGCCAGTTGGGATGCTTGAAAGCTTAGACCGGCTAAGCTAAGCCAGCGCCTTGTTCCCCTTCCGCCACCTAAAACCAAGGTAGCCAGAAGCAAAAAAGTTACTGCTAGGTAGATAAGTAAGGCATGTTTGAGATAGAAGGCCTTTTTTACTTGACTGCTTAACCCAAACAGAACTAGGCCAACTAAAAGGAAGCTAAGTTGATGGGTTGTGAGCGTTGGGGCGGTGCTGCTTAAAACCAGTAGGCTCAGTCCCCCAAGAGTACTTAAGGTTAAAGGCAGTAGGTAAGACATCTTGTTTTTTTATGACTTCTTTAGCCTAAGGGTTGATCCTAGAGTTAGCTTTGAACGAGTTTTTGACTCGATATAGTCTTGCCATCCTGTGGGGATTTGAGGCACTTCAAAGGTAGCTAGGTCTTCTGGTTTTAGACCAAGTTGTTTCCTAAGTTTTTGAATCTCACGAACTAGTTCTCTAGCTTCTCCTTCTGCTTTAAGTTCGTCTGTTAAGTCAAAGTCAAGCTCAACCTTAAGCTTATCTTTTGTTTGCCAAACAACTAGCTTAACGTTTACCTCGTCTGCCAAGACATCAAGGAGGTTGTCATTAGGTTTAGCTAGGGTGGATGTGACGGTTAGTTTGGCTAGTGGTTGCCTAAGCTTAACTTGATTTTCTTTTCTTAAAGCGTGAGCTTTTTCGGCCACCTTACGAATCTCGACCATGGTTTGCTCTAGATCAGCATCCATAAACTTTTGATTAACCTTAGGCCAGTCGGTGTGATGGACGCTCGGCTTATCTTTTGGCAGATCAACCAAGTTTTGAAAGATAAACTCGGTCATAAATGGCGCAAACGGCGCCAGCATCTGACTGGTTAAAGCCAAGATATAGGCAAAGGTTTTTTGAGAGGTTTTATTTTCTCTTAAACGATCGCGGGAGCGTCTGAGGTACCAAGTGGAAAGCTCGTTAATTAAGTTCATGATCGCGCGACTAGATCTAACCAAGTCATAAGCATCTAGATACTTGGTGACTTGGTCTAAGGTTGAGTGAGTTAGGCTTAAGGCCCAGCGGTCCATGACATGGCTTGAGCTTGGTTTAAAGTTTTCAAGCTCACTTAAGGTCATGGGTTTAAGATTGGCATAGAGCTTTAAGAACGAAAACATGTTCCAGAGGATTAAAAAGACCTTGCGTCTAATTTGAGCTACCTCTTTTTCGCTAAAGCGCAGGTCCTCGGCTTTCATGACCGGTGAGCTAGCTAGATAAAGCCTTAAGCTGTCACTACCGTACTGATCCATGATGTAGCTAGGATCAGGATAGTTCTTTAGGCGCTTGCTCATCTTTTGACCATCTTCAGCCAAGACAATACCATTGACGATCACGTTTTTAAAGGCATTAGTGTTTTTGATGCCGGTAGCAATTACATGCAGGTAGTAAAACCAAGCTCGAGTCTGATCGATACCTTCGGCGATAAACTCAGCCGGGAAGTTAGCCTCAAACTTTTCTTTATTCTCAAACGGGTAGTGCATCTGACCATAAGGCATGCTGCCAGAGTCAAACCAAGTATCAAGCACATCAGGTATGCGATGGGCTGGTTTGCCGCACTTAGGACAGGTGACGGTTATCTTATCCACCATATGTTTGTGAAGGTCGGTCACTTTTTGGCCGCTGTCTTTTTCTAGCTCAGCGACCGAGCCGTAGACTTTCTCCCAGCCACAGTCACACTTCCAGATTGGAATAACACTAGCCCAGTAACGTTGGCGGCTAATAGACCAGTCTTTGGCGCCTTTAAGCCAGTTTAACCAGCGACCCTTTTTAATGTGCGGAGGCATCCAGTAGATGTTCTCTGCCAGTTTAAGCAGTTTGTTTTTAATGGCTGTTACCTTTACAAAGTAGCTACCAGTGGCGTAGTTTAGAAGCGGTGTATCACAGCGCCAGCAGTGTGGGTACTTGTGCTTTAACTTCTTTTTAGCAAAGAGTTTATTATGGT
>WFTH01000064.1 GCA_015485595.1 Candidatus Microgenomates bacterium | reverse complement strand
ATCTTTTTCCCATCTGCCAAGGTCGCCACCAAGTGAATCTTGTTAGTCGTTACTGGTAACACCACGCCTTTTGTTTCTAAAAGCTCTCCAAATGCCAAGGTTGCCGCTGGAAAATCATCTATATACTCAGATAGAAAGGTTAAAAGCATATTGCCCACACTATGACCTTTAAGTTTCTTGCCTCCAACCTCACCGAAACGCTTCATCAAAAGCTCACGGTGGCGTTTGCGTTCCTTAGATAAAGCCACCAAACACTTCAAAACATCTCCTGGAGGTAAAACGCCAAGCTCGTCTCGCAAACGCCCGGTACTACCACCACTATCTGCCATCGAGACCACCGCTTTAATATCCAGATTATCAATATCACGTAAAGCAGAGAGAAGGGCAAAGTGACCACTGCCTCCACCGATAGTCACAATCTTGATATTTTTTTCTACCTTTGGCATAAACTATGCTTAATCATACTATACTTTTTAACTAAACTTAACTAAGCTTAAACTATGAAAAAGGTTTTAGGTATGCTGGCGTTAATAATTGGTGTAGGAGTGATGCTAACCTTATTTTTTTTTAATCAGATTGTCACGATTAGAAATCGTTACCATTATCCTAAATTTATTTCAGGATCTCAAACTAACAAATCAAGAGATTCTGAAACCCCCATAACTGACGTCTTAGGTGTTCAGAATGACATCGCCTCCCAAACTAAAGAGTTTAAAACCAAACTTTATAACCTGATTAACGCTTACCGCAAAGAAAATAATCTCAGTCCTTTAGTTGTTTATCCCCCTCTAGAGTTAAGCGCTAACTACAAATTGCAAGATATGATTAGTAGAAACTACTGGAAACACCAAGATGTTCAAAGTCGACCACCGTGGCAGTTTTTTGAACAGGCAGGTTACAACTATAAAAAAGCTGGAGAAAATCTAGGTTTTAATCAAAAAAGTGCTTTTTCCGTCTTTGCCGCTTGGACCAAAAGCTTAAAACATAAGGAACAACTCTTAAATCCAGATTATGAACACATGGGGCTAGCGGTTGACTGCCAAACGCTTAAAAAAGCCGATCCAGATGCCGGCTGCATTGTAGTTTTGCATTTGGGAAGACTGTGAGAAACCGAGAAGACAAAAGATTATGACTTCTTCTTTACCTTTTTCTTAGCTTTAAGTGCCTTCTCCACCTCCTCAGCCGGCACCTCAACCTCTATCTGCGGCTCTTGAGTTACTAAAGTCTCCCTTTTTCTGTACCAGTCAGACAAGATGTCTTTTACCACGTGCTGTCCACCCAAACCTACCGCCAGCCCAAAGGCCAAAGAGAAAGCACTGACTAAACCAACAAACATAATGATGATAAACTCTCTTGCAATACCAAGCTCAGACAACACAATCAACATCGTTAAAGACATGACTAGGTAGCTCACCATCTTGCCGATCAAGATCGCACTTGAGGGATCAAAGTTGCGTGTCATACCTTTAACCATGCTTTCGGATGCTCCAGCCAAGACTACACCGATTAAAAACACCACCAAAGCAGTAAACACATTAGGTAGGTAGCCAAAAATCTGCTCCATTAACCTGGTTAGAGAAACAAACTGTAGCACCGAGGCCGCAAAGTAAACACCAAACAAAGTTACAAACCAATAAACCACGTTACCTAAAACACCATCGATTCGTCTAAGAAGCTTGGTACCACCAAGATAGGTTTCAAGTGGGGTATTTTTAACTACACCACTTAAGTCTACTTGAGAAAAAAGACGCACTACCACGTGCTTAAGGAAACGTGCCAGAACCAAAGCCAAAAGAAACACTACAAAAGCAAACACTAAGCGGGGTAAAAAAATTAGGAAAGCATTTAGATAGTAAGTGTAGTAGCTGACGCTCATCAATTCCGGCATACAAGCTCCTTATTTTATTCTTTTAATAAGTTAAGTATAACTAAACTTAAGCGGTCGTTCAACCCATAAGCCGGATTCTGTGTTTAAGACGGTGATCTATCTACTGCCCGCGACCTTATCACCCAGAAAGCAGGCGCATGCATTATGGTGAAGTTCGGCGGTTGCAGCAGGGAGGATTGCCCTCGTTTGCGATAAACTCGCAAACAAGACCCCAATCGCTTGGGCCGTTTCACCCGGCGCTACCCGGATCGTCACTGTGGCTCTAACTGTCATTTCGACTTAACATCGAAAGCCCTGACTTCGCCCTAGTGGGCCACTTGGCTTGCCTAGGGATGCGTCAGGCACCCTGCGCCTTGCTGTCCGGACTTTCCTCCCCGGTAACTTAAAGCTACCGAGGCCACCGTCTGGATTGAACGACCAGAGGTAATTATACCACAACTACACTATCAATGTTTTCTCCACCAAGTTAACTGGCGCTTGGCGTATTGTATTTCGTGCAGACTCCATAGATCAATAAGCTCATCTTTATGAATTTTCCCCTCCAAAAACTGCCTCATCTCCGGCACGCCTAGTGTGGTCATCACCTGACCCTTAGGGTCTAGATTAAGCTTAAGCAAATTTTTGACTTCATTAAGCGCTCCTTGTTTCAGTCGCTTAACTACACGCTTTCTAATTTTTTCTGCCAACAACTTAAAATCTCTTGGAAAAAATGGCATCACCTGATAGTCAATAACTGTCCCTTTAGTTGTCATTCCGAACTTGTTTCGGAATCTCTGATTGCTAACTTGATTAACTTTGTCAGCCTGAGATCCTGATCCCGATTTTATCGGGACAGGATGACTCCTCCTCCGTAGGAGTAAACTTACTTTTAATTTTCCTGCCCGCAGTTGCTTCGCGCCAGCTGATGCAGGCGGGTCACTTTTAATTTTTAATTCTGAGCTTTGCTCAGCAATCTCTATCGCCCTCACCAACCGCCTTGGGTTATTCCTGTCTGACCGGTTCATATCCGCCAACCTAGACTCATCAAGCCGTCTAAGCCAATCCTGTAACTGACGTACAGACATCTTTTCTGCTTTTTCTCTAATCTCTTTGTTTGGCGGAACGTCAACTAGCTCTTTACCCTCAAGAAGCCACTGAAGTTGGCGGTGATAAAGCCCAGTGCCCCCGACCAAGATCACTGCCCAGTTATGTTTAACCGACCAGCCAATAATTTGAGTAGCCATAGCCAAAAAATGACTTACCGACCATTCATCAGTTACGTCAATAATGCTCACTCCATGCAGGTTAATCGACTTAGTCTTATGTTTAAAGAAAGAGTAGGGGAAGTTAGTGTTTCTAAAAAACTTAAACTCAACCGGTACATCCGCTCCCGTGGTAATCTCAAGACCTTGATATACCTGCCGTGAGTCTACTGAGATGAGATTAACACCAACAACATCCCTTCCATCTTCTATCTTCCATCTTCTATCTCTTAACAACTCTTCTACCAACTCTAAAGCTCTCTCCGTTTTCCCCGATGCTGTTGGACCAACTACAGCGTAAATAGTAAACTTTTTAGACAACTTTTGGTCTTTCATCTAGATGTTTTTGGTTAATGAGATTATCCAAAACTCGCCAACGCCTTTTCTTTACCTCATAAGGCACATCGTCTTCATACATTCGCCAAGCAGTCGTTCCCGGTCTAGGCGAGTACATAGCTACAAACGCCACCTTAAAATCAACTTGCTTAACCAGATCTATTGTCTCTTTAAACTCGGCTTCGGTTTCTCCCGAAAAACCGACGATTATGTCTGTGCCGATAGTGATTTCTGGATCTGCATCTTTAAGTTTCCTGACGATTTCTAAGTAACTTTCTCTAGTGTAACCTCGATTCATGCGCGCAAGCACCGTGTTGCTGCCAGACTGAACTGGCAGATGGACATAACGATCAATCTTTTTGTTCTTACCCACCTCCTCAATCAACTCATCATAAAAATCCCAAGGATTGCTAGTTAAAAACCGCACCTTCTTAATCTCATCAAGCGCAGTCACAGCCTTAAGCAACTTCACAAACGGTGGCAGACCATCTGGCTTTAGGTACTGACTAGTATTTTCCGGCAGATCTTTAAGATCGATCTTTTTATCTTTATCCATCAAAAGTTTTCTTAAAGGCACCCCTACTTTTTCTAGCCCCCACGAGTTCACATTCATCCCAACTAGCGTAATCTCGGTATAACCTTGGTCGGCTAAAGATCTGACCTCATTCATAATTTCCTCAAATGACCGCGAGCGCTCCCTACCTCTGGAGTAGGGAACTATGCAGTAAGTGCAAAACGAGTTACAACCGGTTGATATCTGCACAAAAGCGTGATTTTTATCTTTACGTAGAGCCTGGTTATTAAAACCAACCTCATTTACCGGTAAAACCTCATCCACGATCGAAAACATTTCAAGAATCTTTTCTGCTCCATGGTGAGTCATGCACCCAGTAAAGATGATCTTTGGTTTGGGTTTGCCGGTCTCTTTGAAATAAACGTCTATGTTATGTAAAAAACCGTGCACTCGGTCTTCTGCTTTTTGTCTAACAGCACAAGTATTGACCACGATCTCATCTGCTTTCTGCCAGTTATTAACCTCCACCATGCCACGGGCATAATAGTCAGCCGCGATCCGCTCCGAGTCTGCCTTGTTATACTGACAGCCGTAGGTTTTGATGTAGTAGGCTCTGGGTTTAGTTGACATCAAGGGTATTTTAGCATGAAAAGTAAAAGTCAACCTCTTGACACCAACTAACAGGAGATAACTCTGGTCGTTGGTAATTGACCCAAGTTAAGGTAAAATACACTTTGTAAAAGTAGGGCTGTGATGTTAATGGTAGCATGGCGGTCTCCAAAACCGCTCGTGGGGGTTCGAGTCCTCCCAGCCCTGCATTTTTTATTTTGAGGCACGGGCGGGATTCGAACCCGCGGTACGAAGGTTTTGCAGACCTCGCCATTCGACCACTCTGGCACCGTGCCGACAAGGTAGGAGCAGTGGTCGCACCTGGACTCGAACCAGGGACCTCTCCGATGTGAACGGAGCGCTCTAACCAACTGAGCCATGCGACCTTCAGATCAACCCCAAGCTTAAAGGTTAAGACGGTCACCTATTTTACCTTGTTTAATTGAAAAAATAAACTTTAGATCAGCTTAAGCACCTGCCACCAGTTCTCTATGTACTCTGGGCGACGGTTTTGGTACTTTAGGTAGTAAGCATGCTCCCAAACATCAAGTCCGATCAAAGGTTTATGACCCTTAAGATGTGGACTGTCCTGGTTAGGAGTCGAGTAAAGCTTAAGCTCCCCTTGATCATCCTCCACCAACCACGCCCAACCACTGCCAAAGTGACCGACTGCTACTTGGCTAAACTCTTCCTTAAACCGATCTAAAGAGCCAAACCGAGCCACCACCCTTTCTCTTAAAGTCTGGTCTGGCTTAAGCTCAGGATCCATCAAGCGCCAAAACAAAGCATGGTTAAGGTAGCCACCGAGGTTGTTTTTTAAAGCTACTTTGTCTGGCTCTGACAAGTCAAGTTCACTCCACGCTCTCATTAACCCTTCTGGAGTCTCATATTCTTTCAACAATTCTGGGTACTTTTCTAAAACCGCGTTAGCTTTATTTGTATAACCGGCATGATGCTTAGTATGGTGAATCTCCATGGTGCGAGCATCGATGTACGGCTCCAAAGCGCTATACTCATATCCTAAATCAGGTAAAGTTAAAAGCTTCATGTCTATCCTTTCATCTTTAATAAAATTACTACATTAGATAGTAGCAGCTTCAAGCTCAATCTTCAAGAGAAAAAGAAAGCCTTTTAGCCTTTTTAAACCAGAGCTAAAATCTTAAAGCTCGATCTTTTTCAATTTAAACTCAGTCCCCCCAACAGGATAGTCAAAACGCACTGCTGCGGTTTTCTCGCTCATGTGGTGCACCCTTAAGAAAAGCTCGATAAACGGATCGTCGTAGCCACTTGAGCCAGCATTAATAGCCAGCACCCCGCGATCTACCTGAAAACCACCGATTGAGACCACTCCGAGCATACTTACCCCATTGAGGATTACCTGAACCTTATCTCCTGGCTTAAGCCCCATCTTTTGAAGATCGGACAAGCGCATAGTGGTCTTTAAGTTACCAAAACCGTCTGTCCAGGCAATTAAGTTATGAGGAATGTCTGGGATGTCGGCTGGGTTAAGCTCTTCGCCCAAATCTTCATGGTTGCCGTTAATAATCTTAGCTACTGCTTCTGGAAAAAAGTCTCTAGAGCGAAACTGCGAGCCCTGATTCGGTACCTTAAGGTCGTAAAAAACCTCGATCTTATCTTTAACAAACCCAAAAGCATACTCGCTATAGACATTAATTATCTCGACACCATTTTTTAACCGAGCGTACTTAATCCCATGGTCAATGTTGTTTTTCTGAGCCTTCTTGCTCTTACGACGCGGAGCGCAGTTGCCATAGATAACCATCCGACCAGAGTAGGGGGCAAGAGCTAGTTGGCCGGTTACAAACCCTAAAGCCATAGTGTCAAGTGGTGGAATAGCCAAATCATGAATATGAACTAAAAACGGTTCATCTAGATGTTCTAAAAAGCGAACTTTAATCTCAGCAAACTCCAAACCACTTGGAGCATAGTCGTTTAGATGATAAAGCAAGATTGGTTTGGTTGACTCATTTAGCATAAAAACCTTTCTAAAATCTAGAATCTAAAATCATAAAAACTCTGATATAATCTAGCACATCATGAAAAAAGATAAAACCCAAAAACCTAAAAAAACAACTAAATCAAGCAAAAAAAACACTGACATAAAGGCAAAAAAGACTAGTCAAGAGCCGATTATCATTGCCAACACCATCTTTGAGTTAACCATCCCCTGGAAAAAGGTTGAACCAACTTATAAAAAAGCACTTAAAAAAGCAACCAAAAACCTTAAGCTCGATGGTTTTAGGGTTGGCAAAGTGCCGGTCGATATAGCAAAAAAACATCTAGACACAACTAGAGTAATTGAAACAGCTCTAAGCGAAGTTATTCCTGACATTTATCTGGCAGAGATTAAAAGACGCAAACTCAGACCCTTAACTACTCCGCGCATTACCCCAATCACTTTAGCTGAAGGTAACGACGTAGTGGTTAAGGTTGAGATCGCCGAAAAACCAGAGATTAAGCTTAAAGACTACAAAAAGATTGTTAAAAAAGCTAAAAAGGAAGCCGAAAAGTCTCATAAAGACGGGAAAGAAAAAGGTCAAAAACTAGATGAAAAACACCTTTTAGACCATGTCTATGCCGCTTTGATTCAAGAGTTAAGACCTCAAGTACCAGAACTGCTCATTACCCGCGAAGTAGAGTTTCAATTAGATGATTTAATCCAGAAACTTAAGCGAGCCGGCATGAGCTTTGACTTCTATCTCAAACAGATGGGAGTAGATCAGCGCACCCTAGCAAACAACCTAGCCACTCAAGCGGTGGGCAAGATGCAGTTAATGTTCATCTTGGACGAAATCGCTAAAAAAGAGCAGTTTGAGGTGAGTGAAAAAGAGCTGGATGAGTACTTTGAAAAAAAAGCAGATGAGAGTATGCAGGCTCACAGTAAAGACCCTAACTACAGACAGTACGTTAAGGAACTACTTTTAAGAGACAAGATGGTAAAACACTTGCTTGAGGTCTAGACTCCTTTCTCTTTTGATATAAACAGGTGTAAAACCTCAAGGAAGTTGAGGTTTTGGCTTGACACTCAAGTATAAAAAGCCTATAATGATTCTTGACTCATAACAACTGTGTCAAAAAACATCAACTATGCAGACACTTGGTAGTAGAACCACCAACCACAAGCCTGGTCAAGGCTCGGCCAACCCTTTTGCTCGAGCTTTGGCAGAGGTGGAGAAAACCTCGACGACAAGTGGTAGAAGGTCGCCAAACCTTGATGCTTTGTCTAACTCGGCTGGAGCCGGTGAGTTTAGCACTCTTAGTCGAGAGGATCTGATAAAGAAACAACAAGAAGAAGCGCTTAAAGCAAAAAGAAGGGAAAAACTACATAACCTGATTAACCCAGTTGAAGCCAAAGACGTATTTAATGCAAGAAAAGAACAGGTAAAAAAAGAAATCGAGCGCTTAAGGGCTGAACTAAAAGCTTTAGCCAAAGATGTGGCCGCTTTCCACAAAGAAGTAGAAGTAACCCTTATGACCCAAGTAAGCGACCCAGGAGAAAGTGGCGCTTACTACCTAAGCTTTTTCCAAAAACTCAGAGCTTTTATTATCCTTTTAAGGCAAAAGATTAAGTCTGCGCGTACTTGGGCCACTCAAGTAAATAACAAGAAAAAAAAGAAAAAACGCAGCAAGCGACCAGGTCTTGAGATCGCGGGTGTGAAGTCAGAAAAGACCAGCACCATCTTTGACATGATGCATCATGAACGTTCCAGCTCTTACGGGGGAAGTTAAAGTGTGAACTCGGCTGGACTCGAACCAGCGACCTCCACGATGTCAACGTGGCGCTCTAACCAACTGAGCTACGAGTTCAAGTGTTAACAGGCAGTTATTTTACCACATTTTTTTAACTTTTGACTTTTAACTTTACATGTTATAATACCCCCCTGTACTAATATCTAGATATCAATTAGTTTTTTTAAGTGATACGAAAAAAAAGACGTAAGCGCGCACCCAGATTACATATTGTTGCTAACGGTCGCATTCGAGCTAGCCAAGTTTTGGTGATTGATGAAGAAGAGGGAGCTTTAGGAGTGATGCCGACTGGACAGGCGATTAAGAGAGCTTATGATCAAGATAAAGATCTGGTCTTAATTAACGAAAAACAAAACCCGCCGGTAGCCAAGATAATCGAGCTTTCTAAGTACAAGTATCAACTAAAACAAAAACAAGCCGCGAATCGAAAAAAAGCTAAAGCTCAGGAGGTAAAAGAGATTAGATTTAAACCGTTTATCGGCCAAGGTGATCTAGAGGGTAAAATAAAGAGAGTTAAGCAGTTTTTAGAAAAAGGATATAAGGTTAAGCTTACCCTCGAATTCAGAGGTAGACAGATAACCAAGAAAGAGATCGGGGGAGAGGTTTTGGATCAAGTAATCGAGGCTACCGCAGAGATAGCCAAACTCGAGAGTGATCCGAAGATGATGGGTAAAAAATTAGTCGCTCAGCTTATACCAAGAAAGTAGCTATGCCAAAAGCCAAAAGAAAAGTTAAGCAAAAAACTAAAAAAGGAGTAGCCAAGAGGTTTAAAGTAACGGCCAGTGGCAAGATCCTTAGAAGGAAACAAGATCACCGTCACTTAGCTCGTAAAAAAAGCAAAAAATCCAAGCGAGCTAGCAAGGTGCCGGTAGAGGTAAAAGGTAAGTGGGCCAAAAAGATCAAACGGATGCTTGGTCTTGCTTAATAAAAAGGAGTGAATAAGCTATGCCAAGAGTTAAAACTGGAGTTGTTAGGCGCAGACGTCATAAAAAAGTCTTAAAGAGTACTAAGGGCTACCGTGGCGCTAATCACCGGCTTTATAAACGAGCTCATGAAGCTGCCTTACACGCCGGTCAATACGCCTACATCGGTCGCAAACTCAGGAAGCGCGACTTTAGGAAACTCTGGATCATGAGAATTAACGCAGGTCTATCCCAGATCGAAGACGCCCCAAGTTATTCCCGCTTCATTCATCTTTTAAACCAACAAAAAGTAGCTCTTAACCGAAAGATGTTAGCCGAGCTAGCATTTAGTGACTTTGAAACCTTTAGCCAAGTAGTGGCCAAGGTGCAGGGTTAATTTTAGCCAAGAAGACAAATCAAGCCCTGCACAAGCAGGGCTTTTTTGGTTACACTACTAACAAACAAAAATAAAAACTATGTTAGACCCGATTCAATCAGAAGCCAACCAAATCATCAAACAACTAGAAACCGATCTAGAAAAAGGAAATCTAGATCAAACTAAATACCTAGGGAAAAGGGGGCTTTTTCGTAAACTGGCTCAAAAGATTAAAGATGTTCCACCAGAAAAACGACAGCAAGCCGGCAAACTAATCAATCAAGTCAAAAAAACCCTTGAAACTAAGGTTAGACAGCATCTGAAAACACCTTCTATCCCTACAAACTCTATAGATTTGACCACTCCAGGAGAAAAGCCAAAAGTGGGTCATCTTCACCCCATTAGCCAAGCTATAGAAGAGATTAGCCGTATCTTTGAGCGTATTGGTTTTATTCGAGTACGTTATCCAGAAGTAGACTGGGATTGGTACGTGTTTGAAAGCTTAAACATGCCACCAAATCACCCGGCACGCGATGAGTGGGAGACGTTCTTTGTGGACAGACCAGACACCACTGGTGAGATAGAGTATGACGAAAGAGATCCCCGCAAACGTCACCCTAGCTTAATCGGCGGTGGCAAGCTGGTTCTTACTACCCACACCTCAAACAGTCAAGTGCGAGAGATGGAGCGACTGAAAAAACCTCCGATTAGAATGATCAACATCGCTAGGTGCTATCGCCGCCAACAAGATGCGACTCATACCCAGATGTTTCATCAGTTTGAAGGTCTGGTAATCGACAAAAACATCACCATTCAAGATCTAAAAGGCACGCTTAACTACTTTGCCAAAAAGTTTTATGGGCCAGAAGTTAAATCTAGAATCAGACCGTTTCATTTTCGCTTTACTGAACCATCGTTTGAGGTAGACTTTAGCTGTCATATCTGTGGCGGTACCGGCAAGGTTAACGGTAAAAAGTGCAAACTCTGCAAATCTGGTTGGCACGAGGTTGGTGGAGCTGGTATGGTTCACCCAAATGTCTTAAAAGCCGGCGGCATCGACCCAGATAAGTACACCGGCTTTGCTTTTGGTTGGGGAGTAGAGCGCACCTACACCTTAAAACCTGGTCTAAATATCGATGACATTCGTCAGTTTTACGGTAATAAAGTAGAGTTTTTAAAGCAGTTTTAACTATGAACATCTTGATTCCACATACCTGGCTTCTAGAGCACCTTAAGACTAAGGCAACGCCCAAACAGATTCGGACTCAACTATCCTTAAGCGGACCTTCGGTAGAAAGAATTGAAGAAAGGGAAGGTGAGGAGGTTTATGATATCGAGATTACCACTAATCGCGTGGACGTAATGAGTGTTAGAGGTGTAGCGCAAGAAGCCGCAGTGATTCTTGATAATGCTGGAATTGAAGCCGAGCTTAAACCACTTAAGCTACCAAAACTTACTGAACTTAAACCACACAGACCCACCAAGTCACTGCCAAAGATCACCAACCAACCAAAGCACATTAAGCGCATCATGACCGTGGTCTTGTCTGGCATTAACACTACTGCCACTCCAGCCTGGATGGCTAGACGCCTAAAACAGATTGATCAAAACGTACACTGGGCCGCAATCGACATCACCAACTACATCACTCACGAGCTTGGTCACCCTTGCCATGCTTTTGATTATGACAAGATTATGGCTTTAGGCGGAGAGATAATCGTGGATGAGGCTAAAAAAGGCGAGAGGTTTGAAACCCTAGACGGTGAGACTTACCAAGCCGTCGGCGGTGAGATCGTCTTTCGGGCTAAAGACGGCACCATCATCGACCTACCAGCTATTAAAGGTACAGCTAACACTGCCGTGGACGAAAACACTCAAAACATTCTTTTCTGGATCGAGAACATGGATGCCAAAAAAGTCCGTTTTGCTAGCATGACTCACGATATTCGCACCGTAGCCGCCCAACTAAACGAAAAACATGTCGACCCGTATCTGGCTGAGCCGACCTTGGCTTTAGGTATTAAGCTTTACCAAGAGATAGTTGGTGCTCAAGTGGCTAGCCAAGTCCATGATGAGTTTCCAAGCAAAAAAGAACCCCAGCAAGTTAAGGTACCACTAAAAGTTTTTGAGCGCTACCTGGGACTGAAACTTGAAACAGCGGTAATTATAAAGATCCTAAGCCGTCTAGGCTGTCAGGTTAAACAGGCAGGCCAAGATCTATTGATCACCCCACCCACTTACAGGCAGCACGATCTTAAGATTCCAGCAGACTTTGTGGAAGAGGTAGCCCGCATCTACGGCTATCATAATCTGCCTGATAAGATCATGGGTGGACCTTTACCTCTTAAACGACCAGACAACGACACCTTTGACCTAGAAGAAAAGATCAGACACTTCTTGGCTGATGTGGGGCTTTATGAGGTCTATACCTACTCTTTGGTGAGCGAAAAACTTGCTCTTGAGTCAGGTTTCCCCCTTGAGTCTCATCTTAAGCTAGCTAACCCCCTAACCGACGACAAAGTCTACTTAAGACGCTCACTTCTACCTTCTTTAAACCAAGTGATCGCCACCAACCCCACTCATAAGGACCTAAAAGTCTTTGAGCTCGCCAAGGTTTACCATCCTAAAGGAAATAAAACCGAAAGACCAGAAGAAGTAATGATACTGGCTTTAAGCTTTCGCGCTGGTTACCGCAAGGCCAGAGGTATAATCGAGGCTTTGTTTGACAGACTCTTTATCTATGAGTACGACTTTGTGCTCGATGAAGATCAAAACAAGGCAAAGATTGTGGCTAAAAAAGAGAGTCGGTTGGTAGAGCTTGGCTCTATCAGCCTAGTAAGCTATCAACTACGGTCAACCCAAGACAACAAAGACTGGTTGGTTAACGCTCAAATCGATCTAAATAGTCTAGCACAGGTTATTCATAAGCACCCTCGTTATCAAAAGCTACCTAAAACCTCTCCGGTTATTGAAGACCTAACCTTTGCCATACCAAAAAAAGTCAGGGTGGGAGAGGTAATAAAGGCCATTAAACAGACTTCACCTTTAATCCAAGAAGTCAGACTAAAAGACATCTACAAAGATCGCTACACCTTCACCATCTACTACCTTGACCAAAAAGAAAACCTAAGCGACAAAGACATTATTCCTCTTAGGAAAAAGATCATCACACACTTAACTTATGACTTTGACTGTAAACTCATCGGACAGATGGCTAGCTAGCTGATCTTTCTTGTTTAAGCAGAAAACGCATTAGAAGTGGCAGCCCCCACATAGCCAAGCCACTCGCTACCATCACTCCCAACATGATCGCAAACGGAGAGGCTAGGGTACGATGAACCTCGCGGACCAACTCTGGAGAAATAAAAAGGCTAAGCAAGCTAGATTCACCTTCGCCAATATCTTCCAAACTTAAACCGGTCAAGACCATGGGAACTAAAAGCACCAATGTCAACCACATCGACCAACGATGAACACGTCTAGACCAAACATTCACTAAGGTAATCGTGGAGCGACTCAGCTTCATAAACCCCCTTCTGTTTTTATAAGCTATAATCTGAATCAGGTTTATATGTTAACTTACTTAAAACGGCTAACACAAGCGTTAATTTATCTCTTACTTGGTGTTGTCATCTTTACTGCTCCGATAAACCTGTTTTATAAACTAGAGGTTGATAACGCCTACGTTCGAGGTTTTTTTATTGACTATCTAGTACCAAAGATCTACCTGCATGATATCTTCATTCTTGGGTTTATTCTAGTTGGAGGAATCTATTTAGTCGTAAACAATAATTTAAAATTTAAAATTAAAAATTCAAAACTAAACATACAAAATCTTGTATATGTTAT
>WFTH01000063.1 GCA_015485595.1 Candidatus Microgenomates bacterium | reverse complement strand
GATGTTTTTTGAAACGGTGAGAAAATTAAATAATAAGCCTGATATCCAGGATAGAAAAAAAGCCAGAATCAAGCAAGCAAATTTTAAAGATCCTCTGCTGAGGAGGTCTGACGATTTAGAGCAATCGCACCAAAGAAGCGTTGTTACCGACGAGATTCAGAGGTCTTTAAAATTTAGTTTGCTTGATGGAAAACCTCTTATTATCGGCGTCACCGGCACCAAAGGCAAAAGCACCACCAGCGCGCTTATTGCTCACATTCTTAAAAAAGCCGGTTTTAACGTTAAGCTAGGCGGCAACCTAGGCACACCACCGCTGGAGTTAGTTAGTCAGTTAAAAGTTAAAAGTCAAAAGTCAAAATTAAATCAAAAAACACAAGATCACGAGCCTGATACTTGGATGCGAAGCACTAACGGTAGCGTCGGGGTTGCCGCAAGCGGCAAGCCAGACCGAGAGTTTGCGAAGCAAACAAGTAGCAGGCGATCGATCAACTCCCAACCTCCAACTCCCAGCTCCCAACTAATTTATGTCCTTGAACTCTCAAGCCACCAGCTAGCAGACCTAGATCAAAGCCCAGACATAGCTGTTTGGCTAAATCTTTACCCTGAGCATCTGGACTATTACGAGAGTATCAACGAGTACGCTCAAGCCAAGTCACACATTTTTAAACACCAACGACATCAAGACCACTTCATCTATAATGCCGATGATCCCATCGTCACCAAGTTCGCCCAAAAAGCTCACTCACGTCTTGTGCCACTAACCTTTAAGGAAGCAGAAAAAATCGACCTAACCCAAACCAAGCTCATCGGTCGGCACAATCGGTTTAACCTCTTGGCCGCAACCAAAGTGGTGCAACTCTTTGATATTGACCCAAAAACCGCGCTCAAGCTAGCCAACGACTTTACCCCTTTACCTCATAGACTAGAGAAAGTAGTCGAGATTAACGGAGTCAACTACATTAACGACTCTTTGGCCACCAACCCTACCGCAACCATCAAAGCTATCGAGGCCTTTGAAGATAAACCGATCATCCTAATTACTGGCGGTTATGATCGCGGGCTTGACTACACCTCCTTGGCCCAAGCTATCACTAACCACCCAAACATCAAGGCAGTCATAGCCCTACCAGATACAGGAAAGAAGGTGGTAGAACTAATTAGACAGTGTCATTCTGAACCTAACTCAGAATCTCTACATCGGCAATCAGAGATCCTGAATCAAGTTCAGGATGATAGCCAGATTCAGCTCCCAACTCCAAATTTTAAACTCCAGACTTTTTCTGTCTCCAACCTGTTTCAAGCGGTTGCTTTAGCCAAAAAACTCGCCCGACCAGGCGACACTGTCCTCATGAGTCCAGCCTCGGCTAGTTTTAATCAGTTTAGGAACTACAAAGAACGTGGTCAAAAGTTTTCTCAACTAGTCTTGGCTAAAAGCTAAAGATAAGGAGTCCTTAAGTTCGGTTGCCAAACGTGACAAACCCAAAACTCCTCCCAAGCTGGGATCCTCTGCCAATAAAACCGGAAACTTCAGCTTCGTGGTCAGATATTGAGTTAAACCGTCAAGCTGAGCCAACCCCCCAGTCAAAATCAAGCCCTTTTCCATCGCTCCTATTACCATCTCGGCACTGGCTGACTTAAGTAGTTGCTTGACTAAGTGAACATAACGATCAGCCAACTTTGTTACCAGGGCTTCAAACTCAACCGAGTCTAGCTTAATCGACTCCATCTGACCTGAGTTGAGATTTTGACCTTTAACCAAGATCTTTCTTTTTAAGCTCAAACTCAAAAGATCTTTTAAAACACGCTGACGCTCTTTTGCGGTCAAAGCCAACCTGTACTTAGCCCTAACTTGGCTATCTACCTGATACTCAAGCCAACTACCGGCAAAGAAGCTTGTCTGGCTTTTAACCACCCGCCCCAAACTCACTAAGGCTACTTCAGCAAACCCATAACCTAGATCAAAAATCAAGCTTCCACCTTCATCCTGAAACCCTACCCCACTTCCTACTGCATGAGCCAAGATATTTGGAAAGATGACGGTTTTATAGGCACCAACTTTATAAAATAACTCTCTTAAAAGCCAACGTTCAGTTGCGGTGGTGTAAGAGGGAGCTAAGGTTACGATAGTTGGTTGAACAAACAGTCGTGGCTGTAAAACCGGATCAAGCAGTCGATTAAGAATGGATCTTAACTCTCGCAGATCTCTAACCGTACCTGACTTAAAAACCTCTTCGGTTATATAGCTTTCTTCGAAAAGCTGACGAGTCTTGAGGTTTAGAAGACGTTGTCTAAACTCTCCTATTTCAAGCGGAATGGTGGGAAACAAGGATGACATCTTTAGCACAATTAGTAGTATAATACACTGTATGCAGGTACCTGCGAACAAGGGTTTAGCTTTCACCATCTTTTCCTTCGCTGTTATTGCTATTGGAAGCTACTTCGCAATCCAGTACGCCAAAGGCAACTACCACTTTACCGACAATGGTTTTGAAAAAGAGACCGGCATTCTAGCTGTTAACTCAATCCCCAAAGGAGCTTCTGTCTTTGTTGACGGCAAACTCACCACCGCCACCGACGACACCATCTATCTTGAGCCTAACCAGTATCAAGTTGAGGTTAAAAAAGACGGCTACTTCAACTGGCATAAACAACTTAAGGTTGAGAAGGGCTTGGTCACTCAGGCTAGAGTCAGACTTTTTCCCAGCGCTCCAAGTTTAACCCCTCTAACCTTTATTGGGGTGGAAAATCTCTCTCCTTCACCAGACGGACAGAAGCTAATCTACTTTACCGCTT
>WFTH01000062.1 GCA_015485595.1 Candidatus Microgenomates bacterium | reverse complement strand
GTGTTGTAAGGATCATCTTCTTTTAAGACCACAAACTCTTTCTCTTCATAGTCACCAGCTGCAATCTTAGCATCGGTGGCTAACTTATCTTCACCTCGACAGAGTTTTAAAAGAGTATGGTACGGGTCTGGTAAAGAGGGTAGAGTACCCTTAATAGCAAAGTCATGCCTAACCGGAAACCCATCATGAGCTGGATAACCAGATATCTTATCCACCTCCACCGCCTCAACTTCTTCCGGCTGTTCCCAAGGCTCAGGCTTGTACCCGGCTTTAATAGCAGCCAGCATAATTCGACGCCAAATAGGAGTAGCGCCAGAGATACCAGAAGCCACTCGTTTCATTGGGCTGTTATCGTTATTACCAACCCAAGCTCCAACCAAGACCTTGCGACTCCAACCAATAGCCCAGTTATCTCGCTGATCGTTGGTGGTGCCGGTCTTGACAGCTACATAAGGACTAACGTTCAGTTTAGAGTTTAAGCCAAAAGCCAACGAGCGAGCGTTATCGTCAGAAAGAATGTTGTTGATCAAAAAGGCTTCAGCCGGCGTCATTACTTCCTCACCCTGATTCCGCTTGTGTTCAAAGACTACCTGGCCATCTTTGTTTCTAACCTCCAAAATAGAGACGGGTTCTACTTTATAACCTCCGTTTGCAAAAGCACTGTAGGCAGTCACCGAGTCGATCAAATGAACCTCGCCACCTCCCAAAGCCACCGACAACCCTAAGCGCCTCAGATTCTCTTTAGTCGGTTCCAAAGTTACAAAACCCATCTTATAAGCTTGAGTTAGCACTGGTTTGATGCCCACCTTGGCAATCGCCTTAACTGCAGGAATGTTAAGTGAACTACCTAGAGCATAGCGTAACGGTACTGGCCCCCTGAACTTACCGTCATAGTTTTTGGGACTATATGGCTTCTCTTTTTCATTCCGCTGAAAAGTAGTGGGGGTGTCTATCATCATGCTAGCTGGGGTATAACCCTTCTGTCGCATGAGTGTTAGGTAGACTACCGGTTTAATTGAACTGCCTGGCTGTCTTAATCCATCCACCGCGACGTTAAACTGTCCATCAATATCTTTGCTGTAAAAATCTTTACTTCCGACCATCACCAAGATCTCACCGGTGGCTGGTTTCATCATCATAACCGCGCCGTTGGTAATGTTTAGTTTCTCTACCTTGTCAATCTCTTCAGCCACGATCTTTTCTGCCTCTTGTTGTAAGTTAAGATCCAGACTAGTCTTAACTGTCAATCCACCAGTCTCGATCACGTCTGGACCATACATCTTCTCTAGCTGTTCTTTGACATAAAAGATAAAGTGAGGCGCCTGCATTCCGGTGCGACCTTGCTTAAACTCAACGGTCTTAAGATCCTTAAGCGCTTGTGCATACTCATCTTTTGAGATCTTGCTGTCTTCATACATTCGTCTTAAAACACCCTTAGCACGATACTGCCATAAAAGCTCGCCGTCCTTGGTCTTTTTACCAGAAAAGGGCGAGTAGGCTGTTGGCCTCTGAGGCAGACCAGCTAAAATAGCCGACTCCACCAGGGTTAGATCAGAAACAGGCTTGTCAAAGTACATCTTAGCTGCCGCCCCCACTCCATAAGCTGGACCACCATAAGGTACCTCGTTAAGGTACATCTCCAAGATCTGATCCTTAGAGAACTTTCGCTCCATCTCAAGCGCCAAAACAATCTGCTTAAACTTCCGCTCCAAGCTTCTTTCATCCGAGAGCAAGGCCTTTTTTACTAGCTGCTGAGTTAAGGTCGATCCACCCACCACACGACCTTTAACCACTAGGTAGTAGGGGGTGCGCACAAGTACCAAAGGATCAAATCCTTTATGGGTGTAAAACTCTTTGTCTTCTATGGCTACGGTGGCGTCTATTAAGCTTTGTGGAACCTCGGAAATCTTTACAGGAATGCGATACTGTTCGTTATACAGATCGTAAAGCACTTGACCGTTACGATCAACTAT
The DNA here is from genome assembly GCA_015485595.1 of Candidatus Microgenomates bacterium. Classification (GTDB taxonomy): domain Bacteria; phylum Patescibacteriota; class Microgenomatia; order UBA1400; family PJMF01; genus WFTH01. The sequence continues at coordinate 3,007 of WFTH01000062.1, read as the reverse complement.
CTTGGTGCTAAAACCACTTCGCCTAACCGCTTGACCGGGATCAGGCAGAGTTCTAGCATACTTAATAAAGAAAAAGACAAAAGCTAAGATAAGTCCTAAAAGACCCACCACCATCAAGACAGTGGCCCACTGAGCCAACTTTAGCCAGTTGACCTGCCAACCAGGTTTACTTCGGTAACGACTTAAAGCACGTCTTCTTCTTTTAGCCATGTAGATCTTCCTTGAATGCCACCATGATAAGCCTTTTTGAGTCTGCTGCTTCAGCTTTGCTAACATACAGTTAAAGTATTATAAAGGTGTTTGAGCATAAAACCAACCTAATCTCACTTGGGTTTTTTAGCTTAATCAAGTAGAATAACCTAGGACATGAGTCAACTTATTACCACAGATAAAACCAAGATTAACGAGGTCTTAACTAGGGGAGTGGAGCAGATACTCCCAAGTAAAGAGTCTTTGCTTAAGCTTATGACTCAAAGACCAATTCGTCTCTACCTGGGTATTGACCCCACCGGCTCGTTATTAACCTTAGGTCATAGCGTGGTTTTAAGAAAGCTAAATCAGTTTGCTCAACTGGGGCATGAAGTGATCTTGCTCATTGGCTCAGGCACAGTCAAGATCGGCGATCCAACCGGCAGAGACAGCACTCGCCCTGAACTAACTGACGAGCAAATTGAGGCCAACTTTAGAAACTGGAAAGAGCAGGCGAACAAGGTGCTTGACTTTGATAAGATTCAAATTCGTTATAACGGTGATTGGCTGGACAAGATGCGGTTGCCAGACTTTATTAAACTTATGGCAAAGACTACTGTCGGTCAACTTTTGGAGCGAGACATGTTTGTAAACAGAATGAAGAAAAATCAACCTATCTTTACTCACGAACTGATGTACCCCTTGCTTCAAGGCTATGACTCGGTGGCGATGAATGTTGACTTGGAGATTGGCGGAACGGATCAAACCTTTAACATGCTCATGGGGCGTCACCTCCAAAAAATCTACAACCAAAAAGAAAAGTGGGTGCTAACCACCCCGATTATCAACGGCCTAGATGGTCGCAAGATGAGTAAAAGCTACGGCAACTTTATAGCCCTAACCGAAAACCATCTTGACATGTACGGCAAGTTGATGAGGCTTGATGATAACCAGATTATCGATTACTTTACGCTATTAACGGACGTGCCGATGGCGGAGATTAAAAAAATAGAAACAGCCATAAAAAACGGCACTAATCCCATGGAGTTTAAGAAAAAACTCGCCTTCACCATTACCCAAATGTACCATAACCAAAAACTGGCCCAAGAGGCGGCCGAACACTTTAAAAAGACAGTGCAACAAAAACAAGCACCAAAAACCTTAATCGAGGTTGAGGTAAAGGATAACCAACGACTCCTAGACGTCTGTCGAGCTTGCGCCAACTACCTCTCTAGTGCGGAGATAAAACGTCTCATTAAACAAAAAGGTGTTACGCTTTACCCCCAAGAGATCAGACCTGATGATATTAACTTTAAGGTTAACCTTGATCTTAATCACACCTTAAAGGTCGGTAAACGTCGGTGGTATCGTCTAGTTAAAAAAGATGAAAGGTAAGCTATGACCCGAAAACAAAAGGAGCTTATAATCAAGGTTTTTGCAATTGTAGCAATTGCAGGCATGGTTTTGAGTCTACTGGCAAGTGGACTATTGGTATTTTTAAGTTAAACAAGAAAGCTAACACCTTTAGCCTTTAATTTTTAAATCTTGAGTTAATTAACCATGTATACCTTCGACACCCCTATTACCCAGATAAACGGGGTGGGTTCAAGCACCGCCCAAAAACTACTCAAGCATGAAATTAAAACTGTCAGGGATCTACTGCTGTTTGCCCCCTTGCGTTATCTTGACGTAAGTCAAGTAAAAACCGTTGCTCAAATTAAAGAGCTTGATCAAGCTGAGCTTGTTAGTGTTAAAGCTAAAGTAGTCAAAACCAGTCAGTTTAGAAGAGGAGTAAAAACCTTCCAAACCGTCTTCATCGCAGATCGAACCGGCCAACTAAAACTCTTGTTTTTTAACAGTCCTTTCGTGCTTAGAAGTTTAAAACCAGATCAAACCTACTTTTTTAGCGGCAAGTACTCACCTAGATATAAAAACCTCACTCAGCCCAAGTTTGAGGCGGTGAAAGAAGAACAGCTTCATACTGGCAGACTCGTCCCTTACTACTCAACTAGACTCAACCTAGCACAAGGTCAGATTAGGCGACTTATAAAAAAAACCCTAAGTCAGTTGCTAGAAACACCGGATCAAGTCAACCTCAATCAGACCTCAAGCCTAAGCTCGATTAACCAAGTCCTAAACAAGTTACATTTTCCCCAAAAACCAAGCGATGTTAAGTCTGCTAGAGAAAGACTGGCTCTAGAAGAACTCTTAAGTATTATTGACTACTCTGAAGCTGCCAAAAAATACCTAAGACATCTAAACAACGCTCCAGCTATCTTAACTAGTGAAAAAGACCTAAACAATCTAGTTAAGACCCTCCCTTTTAATCTTACCTCTGATCAGAAGCAGGCCTTAAATCAAGTTCTAAACGACATTAGTCAAACGCACCCAATGAACCGTCTTTTAATGGGTGATGTGGGTACTGGTAAAACCGTGGTGGCCGGTTTAGCCGCTTACCTTACAGTACTCAATAACCACCATGCCGCCTTAATCGCACCAACCACCATCCTGGCTAAACAACACCTGGTAAGTTTGGGTAAACTTTTTCCCGAACTTAACCTAAAACTGGTTACGGCCCGTTCAAAACCAGACATTAGATCGATTAAGTCATCAAGCCTGTTTGTCGGTACTCATGCTTTAATCAATCAACTAGACCAGCTAGAACCGGCACTGGTTATCTATGATGAACAGCAGAAGTTTGGAGTCTGGCAAAGAGGTGGTAGGCTTAAAGAGCTTACTCCTCACACTCTAAACATGACTGCCACTCCAATACCCAGAAGCCTGATGCTGACCGTTTTTGCCCACGTCGATCTATCTG
>WFTH01000061.1 GCA_015485595.1 Candidatus Microgenomates bacterium | reverse complement strand
GGCCAGACCTCATCCACACGCTTTTTCTCATGTTTTAACACTTTTAGATCAAGGTATAGATACAATGATATTTCCAGTGTGGTTTGAACATCCAGATAAAAAACCGATAGGGGGTGACTATGCTCCTAGGGTTAAGTCTAAAACGATTATGAGTTTACCTCTTAAAGCAAGTGTGGCTAAAAGACTTTTTGAAATTATTAAACCAAAGTTCACTAAAGAAGTTTTGAAATATCACCTTAGACGAAATCCCACCAAGATGAAAAATCTAAATTATGAGTTAACAAAGGAACAGGGTGTTGAGTCAACTGCTTCTCGTTATTCAGAGGTACCAGATGAATTTAACTTTTCTGACTTTATACTTTGGTTGTCTACTAGTGCCGTGCTGGATGATCTCTTGGAAAGAGGCATCTTTCACCCAGATAATATTTGGATAGATGACATTGACAAGAAGATTAATGAAGTATCGCAGCTCAATAGTTTAGGCGAGTTTGAAGAAAAAGTTGTTATAAGTGTACTTGAAGCTCAAGTGGATCATCAACATAAAATAGAAGAACGCCGGCAAGAAATTGCAAGAATGCAAGCAGAGCTTGACCGAAAGGTAAAACGAGTTTTATTCTGGGCGGCCGTTGGTACAGCAGCTGGTGTAGGTGTAGCAGCAACAGCTTGGTTAGCTCGTAAGTGGTGGGATAAAAATGTTTAAACTTAGTTTTTTGAAGTTACTAGTTTAATTCCGTAAGTTTTTCTCACAAAAAACTCTACCCCATCGCTTTCGAGTATTAGATAAGCCGCATTGGCGATTAAACCATGGGTGTTTCTGTGGGCGTCTGCCAGTCCTAGCTTGGTCAGTAGAGCTCTTATGGTGCCACTATGAGTAACTACTAAAATATTTTTTCCTGGGTAAGCTAAGGCGTTTGTCTTAATAAACTTTATAACTCGCCTAGCTACTTGTTCGTAGGTTTCTATTTCTGGGTGCAACTGGTAGTGCAGTGCTTCTTCTTGATTAAGTTTAGCTTGGTAAGCAAGAGATTTTTTGAGTTGGTTGCGAAAAAAATCGACTTTTTTTCCAGCAAACTTACCAAAGTGTCTCTCACGAAGCAGTTGAGTAGTCTTTATCTCGACATCCTTTTGAGCCATGATTACTTGAGCTGATTGGTAAGCTCTGCCTAAGTCAGAACTAAACACCAAGTCAAACTTAATGTTTTTTAGCTTGTTAGCAGTCCTTTTAACTTGGTCTACTCCTGTTTGGGTTAGGGGCGAGTCTAGCTGTCCTTGAATGATTTTTTTTGTGTTCCACTCCGTTTCTCCATGACGGACAATGTAAAACCTAGTTAAGGTCTGATTCTTGAGTGATTTTTCTGACATAGAAACTTATTTTACCACTAATGGTTTATAATTGCCTTTGAAAGTATGCCAAAAAACAAACAGATCAAGCTTAATCTAGGTTGCGGGCAAGACAAGCGCTCTGGGTTTATAAACATAGACGCTCTGCCTGAGCTTGAGCCAGATTTGGTACATGATCTTTTAAAACCCCTCCCTTTTAAAGATAAAAGTGTCAGTTATGTTTTAGCTCAAGATATTTTAGAGCACTTTACTAAAGAGGATCTAAACCAGATTTTAGCTGACATCTATCGAGTGCTTAAGTTTGGAGGAGTACTAGAGTTAAGAGTACCAAATCCGGAAGCAATCTGTAAAAAGTACGCTCATGACCCAGTGGTAAGAGATGAGTTTCTTTATGGCACCACTTACAAAACCGGAGTGTTTGGGGCTCATAAGGTGGGTTTAAGTTGCCAGTATCTTCTGCCTTTGCTTAAGTATTTTGGTTTTAAAGCTCTTGAGTTTAAAGAGATAGACACAAACTACTGGGGCAAGTTCAAAAAGGTTAAGCCGCCTAAAATTAGAAAGATAGTTTATGTGGGTGCTACTTATGATTTAGGTGGAGCCGAGACGTTTGGGGTCGATCTGCTTGTAGCTTTAAAAAACAAAGGTATAAAGGTGGTGGGTTACTCAAACCATAAACCCTATCTTAAACACTGGCGTCAGGAAAAAATCAAAGCACTTAAGCTTTCAGCCACACCTGACCTTATTGGTAACTGGAAAGGGTTGGTTAAGTTTTTTTATCAGATCTGGCCTCAGTTGTGGGACTACTTACGGTTAGTTGAAAGAGAAAAAAATGCCGATGTAATCATTATTTCTGGCTATACTCCTAAAATATTTTTAACCCCCTTAGCCCGTTTAAAACGCTTGCCAGTAGTCTGGCTTGAATTTGGCCCGTATGGAAAAACGATCAATCGGTTTTTTAAACTGCCCAAAGCACTTTACTTTCTAGTCAAAAAATTTCCCCAAGTAGTGATCGTGCCAACCGAGCACACCAAGCAGGCGATGATCAACCAACTTCACATCTCTTTAGCTAAGCTAAAGGTAGTGCCTTGTGGGCGGAAGTTAGAACCCGATCGACTAACCTCATTGCCCATGAAAGTTGCTCACAAAGAAAAAGTGATCATCTGCCCTTCTCGATTTGAGGTGGGTAAAGGTCAGGATGTTTTAGTTAAGGCGTTTGCTCAGGTTGTTAAGAAACTGCCAACCACTAAACTTGTTTTTACCGGCAACGATGGTTCTGAGTTTGGTCAGAAGGTTAAGGCATTGGTGAAGCGTTTAGGCCTTGATAGTAAGGTGGCGTTTAAAGGTTGGGTTAAGTCGGTGCCAGCCGAGATTACTCAGGCTGACATCTGTGTTTTTCCTTCTAGTTGGGAGCTTGAGGGGTTTGGGTTGGTGCAGATAGAAGCCATGGCACTTGGTAAGCCGGTGGTGGCATTTAACCGAGCGCCGACAAACGAGATTGTGGCAGACGGTAAGACAGGACTGTTGGTTGAACCCATTAATGACGTTGGTGCCTTGACAGAGGCTATCATTAAGTTACTCAAAGACCCTCTCCTCCGCAAGCGTTTAGGTAAAGCAGGCAAGAAGCGATTTCTAAAACATTACCAGATGGATGCCGTTGCAGATGAGTACTTGGAGGTGTTTCGGTGGGCGAAGGCAAATTTGGCAAGTTAAGCTTCGCTGTTTATTTTTGATCTGGCCTGTCGAAGCTCGATCTCGTTTGTTTGTATGTTTGTTTATCGGAAAGTCCTAGGCGTTGGGCTAGCAAAGCCATGGTGTCCTTACAATATCCCAATTTTTTTTAGGGCCTGAGCAATACTCTCCTAGTTTCTGGATTTGTTAAATCTAACTTCTCTCCTGGTCGTATGTTCTGTATGAGATCGTCGATAACATTTGGTGATAACTCAGACATGGTTTGAGCGAGATACGGGAATCGAACCCGCGCCTTCAGCTTGGGAAGCTGACGTACTACCACTATACTAATCTCGCGCTTTTTAGCCTTCTTATGATAAAATCAAACCGCTTAAAAGTCAAAGTGCCAGGATAGCTCAGTTGGTAGAGCAACGGTATCGTAAACCGTGGGTCGGGGGTTCGAGTCCCCCTCCTGGCTCGGCAGGCAGGTTTGAGCCCCCTCCTGACTCAATGGGGGGAATAGCTAACTAACAGTTAAGATGGTAAAATAAAACCATGTCCACCTATAAACGAGCCACCTCCCGCAGAGCCAAAAGAGAACGACGCCAGGCTTTAAAAAGAACCATGATCTTAGTCTTGGTTGCTTTTGGTCTTTTCTTTATGTTTATTTTTGGCGTTATTCCTTTGTCTCTTAAATTTCTAGACTTAATGGATAAGGGTCAAAACCAAGTTAGTTCAGACACCATTCCTCCTTCGGTACCGAACCTGAGTGTGCCGTTTACAGCGACCAACTCGGCTCAGATTAAAGTATCTGGTTTTACCGAACCGAAAGCTAAGGTAATAATATGGGTTAACGGGCAACAAGAAGCTGAGCTAGTGGCCGGTGACGATGGTCAGTTTGAGGCCGAGGTTGCCTTAACTCCTGGCGATAACGAGATTAAGGCTCAGGCTTACGATAAAGCAGGCAATGAGTCTCAGCCTAGTAGCGTCAAGAAAGTACTTTATGACAACCAAGCTCCCGAGATTGAGTTTAGCAATGTTGAGAATAATCAAGAGATTGTTGGCAAACAGAACAAGAACTTTACTCTTGAGGGAAAGACCAAGCCAAGAGCTAAAGTCTACATTAACAACCGATTTGTCTACGCGGACGAGGAGGGTAAGTTTAGGTTTAATTTAACCTTAAAGGAGGGAGATAATCCACTTCAAGTTAGGGTGGTTGATCAGGCCAAAAACGAGTTTGAGACCGAGCTAAATATCAAGTTTAAGCCTTAGGACTTCGCCTACTGTCCCCCAAAATATTAAAAAAACAAATGGCTCAAAAGCGGTGTTGTTAAACTGAGCATGAATAAAAAGCATAGCTAAAAAGATACCTGCAAGTTGGTTTTTTTTAAATAGCTTTCTCCCCCACCTAAACAGACCGAAGAAAAAAAGTCCTAAACCTACCAAGCCAGCTTGATTTAAAAGAAAAATTTCTAGATTATTTGGCCACCTTGCATGCGTTTTGAAAGAGTTGTCTGTTTTTTTGGTTGGTGTAGACCCAGTTACTTTTGGTTTCTTAAGTTCAAGCTTTCTTTCTAACTTTACAACCTGGTTTGCTATCAAGTGTTGTGATCCAAGCACTGGAAGTTTATCGGCAACAATTCTTAGGTCATTTAAGAGTCTAGCTTGGATACTGGTAGTGCGCAGTAGCTTTCCTCCATCTCCAGGAGGTTTGGGAACAAAGATAATGTTTAAGACAAAAAGGCCTAAAGTAATCAAGTAGATAAGCTTTTTTTTTGGTTTTTTAGTCAGCATGGCGCTTGTTACTAGACCTATTGTGGCAACTAGATAACTAGCTCTAGAAAAGGTCAAGGTTAACCCCAAGATTAAGCTTAAGTTTCCAAGCCACCAGAATGTAAGTTTTTTTTGCCAAGCTTGCCAATAAACCAAGCCAAGGGCGATTAAAAATCCAGCAAAGTTAGGATCTAGTAAAGTTGAGGCCAGCCTGCCCAAGTGGGCGTCCCAGTCCAAGAAAGACAAGACTCTTAAATCATAAAAGATCTTATACTGGAAAAACCCAAACAAGGTTGTAAACCAGATTATCATTAAAAAGATCGGCCAGTGTTTAAGGTTTTTAACCCTTGTTGTTTTTAGATGAGTATGAAGTAGGAAACCAAAGCTAGCATAATAAAGAATGCGCAGTTGGTAAAGAGAGGATATGAGATCTGTTTTTAACAAGGCCAGATAAACTAGGTTTAGGGCAAAAAAGACTCCTGCTAAAAGTTCAAACCACCACCGACGCCAGTTAGGAGTGGTAAGCTTGGTTTTAAGTTTGATCGGAGATAGCTGGTTTTTAAGTTGACTGAGCTTAATAAGCAAAAACAACCCAATCAGGAGATCGTGAGGGTAAATGGCACCAAACCCCAATTTAATACGTAGAAGCTGACCTAAGCTTAGACTCATAAAGATCAAGACCAGAACCGTTGTTAGCAGCTTTTCTTCTAAGGATGGCTTAGTAGCTTTCATCTTTTACCTTTTTTCTAGTTGGTAGACTCTTACCAAAAGCGAGTGAAGACTCATGCAGGAAGCATAGACTAAACCTCTGACACCATCCAGAAAGCCTAGTTTAAAGAAAAACCCCATCCAAAACTTAGCCATGGGGTAAAAAAACAGCTGAAGTATGAGTTTAACTTGATGTGTCTGGCGTTGGGAGGCCTCAAGCTGAGCGTAGAAAAAGACTTTGGTTAGAAAAGAGCTAATACTTTTATGAGAGTAGTGCTTTAGGATTAGGGGGCTTTTTTTTATCATACCCTCAAGCTGGGCGATCTCATGCACCACTCGTTCATAGCGCATGAACTTGCGTCGCCCTAGGCGAACCAGCCAGACGTTGCCTACCTCACCATATTTGAGTGTTTTACCTAAGAAAACATCTTGACGTTTTACTAGGTAGCCGTTTACCAATGGTGAAGTCTTTTGTAGGAGTTTAATAAGTTTTTGCCAGTCTGTTTGACTCATTAGCTCATCGCTATCTAGAAAAAAGACCCACTCGGTCTTAACCTGCTTAAGTGACCAGTTTCTTAAGAAAGCAAAATCGTTAATAGGAAGATACTTTTTTGGATAGCTTATGATCTTAATGTTTTTTCCTAGGTTTCTTGGCGGCGGGTTTTTAAGGTTAGTCCAGACAATCAGCCAGCTTACCTTGTTCCCGGCGGCTTGAAAGTTTTTATAAAGATAGGAAGTGATTTTTGGAGTGGGGGTGATGATGGTTGTAGACATAGTTTAAGTATTTTTAACTTCTTGATACAGGAAGTAGCCTAAGATGGGCAGAGTTAGAGCTCTTGAGGCTACCACCCCCCAGCTAGCGCCGACAAGACCGTTAGCTACAGATCCATACCAGACAAACAGGATAAGCAGGCTAACCGTGGCCACTAGATGAAGATTTATTGGTCTAAACTTGGCTTTTGCCAGAAAGAAGGTGTAGATTAGGATCGAGAAGCCTTGAAGCCAGCCAGCTAGGGTTAAGATCGGCATCAGCGGAACACTTGCAAGCCATTGATCCCCTAGCAAGATACGAATGATCGGTTCTGGCCAAAGAACTAGAACCAAGCTAGCTCCAAGCATCACAAGTGCCATAATACTCACAGCCTTAAAAAAGGCTTGTTTAACCCGCTTTTTATCTTGTTCAATCTTAGCAAAGATGGGTAAAAGACCGTGGTTAGCTGCTTGAGCCAGTTGGTAGTTGGCTTTGTGAGATAAAGCATAAGCGTTTTGGTAGTAACCTAGGTTGGTGGCTCCCAGAACCTTACCGATGATGAGGTTATCAACATTTTCGTAGACGTAGTTTAAGGCCGCCATTGGAGTTAGGCCTTTGGCGTTTTTAAAGATCAATCTTGAGACCACAGCTTGATATTTAAATTTAGGTCTGGGTTTAAAGTAGATGAAGGAGATGATTACCTCAAAGAAAGCTCCGGCAATCATACCCCAGATAAAGGCAGTTGCATCATGAAGATAAAGGGCAAGTAAGAT